>NZ_JAUBRB010000018.1:0-111797 GCF_036701585.1 Microcoleus sp. POL10_C6
CTCTCATCCCTTCGATTGTGCTGTGGGGAGATCACTTTTGCTTGAGGGCGATCGTACTCTTTAGTCTAAACTCCAGTTATTAGATTTAGCCCATAGGTAAATTTAAAAAGATTCCTTAAACAACCTCGCACTCCCAAAAAAAAAAGCAACAGCCATCTCCCAAGCGATTCGCGTCACCGCCATGTATCAACTGCCGGAATTCTCGACCAGGCTCAACAGCCACCAAGACGCGGGCTAGCAGTGCACACCCTACAGTTAGTAATTTGCACACTGGACACCCTGCGGATTATTTGTGTCGAATTAGCTCGTAAATTTCCACATAGTCTTTAGCTGGATATTTCCATGAATTGTCACAATTCATGCCTTGAAGCATGAGTTTTTCAAATTCATCATGATAGTCATACCACAATCCGATCGCCCGATCGAGCGCCGACTCTAAAGCAGAGTAGTCGGTTTGATAAAACACGTAACCATTGCGTTCTTCCGGGAGGTGGCGGGTGTCGTAATCTCGATCGAACACAGTATTCACCAAACCGCCAACTCCCCGCACCACAGGAACAGTACCGTACCTCAACCCAATCATCTGAGTCAGCCCGCAGGGTTCGTAATTACTGGGAACCACAATCATATCCCCACCCGCATAAATTAAGTGCGACAGTTCCTCATTAAAACCTAGTTCTAAATGGCAGTCTGGATTGTCATTTAAAAAGTATTTTTCGTGCTGGAAATGAGAGTTAATTCCCGCTTCCGTCGCGGAACCCAAAAGTACGAATTGCGCTCCCTTACTCAGAGAGTAATAAATTGCATGGTGAACGAGATGAACGCCTTTTTGGTCGTCCAAACGACCGATAAAGGTAATAATAGGTTTGTCAGCATCGCGCAGGAACAGCCGATCGCGCAAAGCTTTTTTAGTTTTGGCTTTTCCTGCCAAATCATCCTGATTGTAGTGCTGCGGAATATAGCGATCGCTATCGGGATTCCACACATCATAATCGATGCCGTTGAGCACCCCGCGAAACTTATCTTGATATAAATGCAATGTGTGGCCCAAACCGTAGCCAAACTCGCCCAGGTGAGCTTCCCAAGCGTGGTGCGGCGAAACTGTGGTGACAAAGTTCGAGTAAACAATGCCGCCTTTCATAAAGTTGAGGGCAAAAGGGTTAAAGTTATCTCGGAGGCGATCGTAATCAAAATAATAATCCGGTCTGTGCAAACCCGTTGCTTGCAAAATATCGCTACCTCCCATGCCTTGATGTTTGAAATTGTGAATGGTATAGCAGACTCGCTGATATTCCATCCAATTGTATTTGTATATTTCAAACAGCAAGACTGGAACCAAACCAGTTTGCCAATCGTGACAGTGAATCACATCGGGACGCTTGTTGCTTCTGAGCAAAAATTCCAAAGCGGCTTTGCTGAAAAATGCAAACCGCATATTGTCGTCATTGCAGCCGTAATAACAGCCGCGATTAAAAAAGTTATCTTGAGAGCGAGGTTCGATGAAAAAACACAACTGCCCATGCACCCAGCCACACAAGACATCACAGAGGATTTCGCCACCATACCAGGGCACAGCAAGATCCCGGTAGGCCTCGTGAAGTCCCCAAATGTGGTCGTACCTCATGCAGTCGTACTTGGGTAGAATAATCTCGACGCAGTGGCCGGAATTCTGCAACTCCCGACTCAAACCGTAAACTACGTCGCCTAAACCCCCTGCTTTGATGACGGGGGCGCACTCCGAGGCAATTTGTACAATGTACATTTTTTTTTCTCGCTCCTGGATGAATCAAAAAAATATTTTCTTAACTTGACAAAGTATTTGACACTCCCCTGCCTGAAGCCGAGGGGATTCTTAAGAACCGCAATCAAGCGTGGATCTTGATTCGTAATGGCTGTGCCAAACAGCCTCTAGACAGTCCGGTAAAACCATTCTGCTTACTTTTTCTGCCAATATTTGCAGCACCATTACAATCAGCGTTAATCAAATGTCCTTCCCAAGTCTGATACAATCCGCGCTTAACACGCTTGCCAGAAAATTGGTCAGTTGCTGGTTTGCCGGCATTGTAGACGGGCAAATCGTCACCATCCAAAGCGCTAGCCTTGCTTGTATACGATTCTTCCTGTTCAAGGTAGAGCAAGCCGTAACGCTCACAAAGCGATTTCAGCTTACCTCTCAAAGTGTGAAAAGGAATTTGGACAAAGTTCTGATTGTTGCGACTGCCAATATTGATTTCCTGCTTCTGGCCCAAATTGAACCCGACAATCACGCGCTCAATTTTCTGGGCAATGCAATGGTCAATAATCAGCCTTGCCGTTTTGTTGAGATAGTCCCTAACTTGATTGTTTCGATTGACAAGCAATCTAGCTTGACGCTCAGTGATCCGCTCAATCTTTTGTCTATCTTTGATAGATTGCAATCTGGCATTTTCTTTATTGAACCACTGGTTAATAGATTTAAGTTTACGACCATCCACAATAAAGGATGCCCCATTGGTGTCAACGCAAGTAGCCAAATTGTCCAATCCAAAATCAATCGAAATAGCGCTATCAACGACTGTTTCAACAGGTTCTGGTTCAACCTGGGAAACAAACTCGACTTCAAAGAATCGAGCATTGTACTTAGAATGTATCCGAACTTCTTTGATAGCTTCAGGATTGAGTCTCTCAGGGAATGGAATAGATACCGCTCCAAACAGCTTCTTGAAAGCATTCGACATCGGTACATTAAACCGTCCATCCTTAACCACTATCCGAGGAATTATCAATACAAAGTAGCCATCTTTGGGTAAGTAGTGAGGCAATCTCACCTTCGGTTGATAGCTGCCAGATTTAACAGCGCTAGTCAAGGCATAGAAACTGTGAAACGTTCTGTCTACTACTTTCAAAGTCTGTTGAGCAATATCCGTGTTTAGCAAACGATAGTTCTCGTTCTCTTTGCACAGATGGTAGGCAGATTCGTAACGCAAGTGTTTGCGCTCCTGAAAGTAGTATTGTCGAACAGTGTAAAGCCCTACATTGTAGAGATTTTTGCTAAGACGACACAACTCTCGCAGTGCCAAAAACTCAGACTTGTTTAGATTGCGGATTTGGTTCTTTTGAGTCAGGTACATCCTATTGGTCTCGCTGCATATTCTATTCTACAGCGAAACCTCTCAGCTTTCTGCTTAAATTGTGGCAAAAATGCAAAGCCGTCCTAGAAGGACGGGGTTTCCACCCATATTTTATGATGATTTCTAGGCAGATAAGCAAGTCGGCCATTGGGAATACAGGGAAAATAGGCGCTGGTAGCGGATGTTGAGACGGATTTGGGCGATAACTGGCAATAGCCCAACGGGGAAGGATATCATCGAGGCGAAGCTGCAAGCTCTCCTTCAAAGGAAAAATCATCGGTTGAGCAAGTCGAAAGTGCTGCAACTCGATCGCAAATTCCGCAAAATTTAACTCATTTTATCGCATTTGTCAACTCAATCTTTTGAGCCAAATCGCCATTTGTCTCGTCTAGTTCCGAATATCGATCGAATAACTCACTCAAAGCTTCTTCTCCAGCAATCTCTCCATTACTGACAAACTTCTCTACCTCCACTGAACCATCACTCAAAAATTCAATTTCCCACCGTTCCCCAGGTACAGCTACAATTACCATCAGAGCTTCATCGCGATGATGCGCTAAACTGTAATCGATAGCCTGTTTTTGCAATTTTTTCAAAAATAATATTACTTGGTCAAATCCATTATTTTTCATCTATCAAATCTCCGATCGCTCAACAATTTGCGAACCATCTTAAAGCCTGGGATATTTTATTCACCACCTCTTTCTATTTGCTCCCATATCATTTCGCTAAATTCTTCCCAACTTGGCGAATTTGCCGGAAGCTGTGCTTGTTTTATACTACCTTTTTTACCTTTGAGAATCTCAGACACTTTCATGCCTGCAAATTTGTGTGCGATCTTTCTTCCTCTTTATCTTACATAAATCCCACTCATCATTCTCATACCGATCGAAAAAAATGCAACAACTCAACCCAAACCCATAGCATCATTTTCACATACTAATAATTTACCTTTCCCTTGATAAAACCAAACATAACCCTCTCCACCGCCTTTCCCAAAATGACCTAATTTTCGATAATCTTCTTCAATCCCCTTGGTATATCCTTTAACCAAATCGCAATCAGCTATCAAAGTTTCACCTTGTTTGAGTTCGACAATCTTAGCAGGTGAATTTGTAGCTGCTACAACAGTAGCTTTTTGCTCGCGCAAAGCTGTAACAGCAATTCTCCACCTACCGTCATTAGAAGCAGCCACTTGTCGGAATTTCAGTTTTTTAGCACCGATAACTACATTGTCCGAACAAAACTGAAATATACCGTCATCAAACTCCCACTGCTCTGCATCCGAAAGCTCGATCGGCGTATAATGCAGGAAATAGCCTTTTTGTCTCGGTTCCAGTTTCACCGTACCAGTTCCTTGATATACGGGAGCGTTGTAATCCATTTCCGTTGTCAAAGATACCCACATATCTTTTAAACGGTTATCCGTTTTATAAACACCGGAAGTCAATTTTCCCATACACCAATGCAGCGCACCTTTTTGAATTATCACTCCCGAATTGTTTAAGTTAATTTCCGCTTGCTGAACGAGGGGAATATTCTTAGTGGGATGGTAAAACTTATTGGTTTCAGGATTGATGTTATTTTGGATGTACCACAAAGCTGTTGGTTCCAAAACTTTTATTTCGTATTTCATAATTTACCTCGCCTATTTACGTGAAATGTGTTAAACATTTGACCCGTGATTTGGGGCTGTCGCGATCCCGGACTTATCCGGTGGAATTTCTCTTTGGCAGACATCCTCTGCTACTGTTAAAGTATCTAGCTATATTAGCAATAGCAGACAGCGCCCCTCCACAAGTGTTGAGAAAAATTTATGCCTGCGATCGCACAATCTCCCAATTTACCGATTTTACAAGAAATCAACTCAGGATTGCCCAACATTTGCGGCTCCGAAGCAGAAATCAGTGCCGCAGCCAATAGCAACGAACCAATCTTTCTACCTACCACAAATCTGCGCCTCGAAAACATTCAAGCCGGATTCGCCTGCGCCCTCCATATGCACCAACCCACAATTCCTGCCGGTGCAAACGGCGAACTGATCTGCAATCTCCAGCATATGTTTGAACATCCCAACCAAGGAGATAACCACAATGCCGGAGTCTTCGCTTGGTGCTATTCTCGCATGGGAGAATTCATTCCCCAACTGATTGCTGAAGGCTGCAACCCGCGAATTATGCTCGACTATTCGGGCAATTTATTGTGGGGATTGCGCCAAATGGGACGCGACGATATCTTTGATAATCTCAAGCGCATCACCTGCAATCCTCAATATCAACCCCACGTAGAATGGCTGGGTACAATGTGGAGTCACGCCGTCATTCCCTCAACTCCCATTCCCGATATTAAACTTCAAATTCAAGCATGGCAACATCATTTTGCCGCCATTTTTGGCATAGATGCCCTGAAGCGGGTTAAAGGTTTTTCGCCCCCTGAAATGCACTTTCCCAATCACCCAGATACACTTTACGAATACATCAAAGCTTTGAAAGAATGCGGCTATCGCTGGTTGATGGTGCAAGAACATTCTGTAGAAAATCCCGACGGTTCGGGATTGTCGCAAGACCAAAAATATATTCCCAACCGTTTGGTGGCCCGCAATTCTCACGGCGAAACCATCAGTATCACTGCTTTGATTAAAACCCAAGGTTCGGATACAAAATTGGTGGGTCAAATGCAGCCTTATTACGAAGCGAAAGGACGCAATAAACAGCAAATTGGCAATGTCACAGTTCCTTCTTTAGTTACTCAGATTGCCGACGGCGAAAATGGTGGCGTGATGATGAATGAATTCCCCAGCGCTTTTGTCAAAGCTTGGCACGAAAACCGCGAACAAGGCGGGGGAAAATCCGGTGTTGTTGGTTTAAACGGCACTGAATATTTGGAGATAATTGAAGCGGCGGGCGTTAATCCTGATGATTATCCTGTTTGTCAGGGGATTAACCAGCACAAAATCTGGCAGTTAGTCGATCCTGATAGTGCTACACCGGAAAAGGTGGAAAGTGCGATCGCCCAACTCAAGCAAACAGACCACAATTTTCACATGGATGGTGCTTCTTGGACTAACGATTTGAGTTGGGTGAAAGGCTACGAAAATGTCTTGGAACCGATGAATCTACTCAGCGCTGCATTCCACAAAAAATACGACCCGCTGGTGCAGCAAGATGCCGCCGTTACTAAGCAGTTTGAATACCAACAAGCTTTGCTTTACAATTTGTTGGTGCAAACAAGCTGTTTCCGCTATTGGGGACAGGGAACTTGGACTGATTACGCGCGCGAACTTTACAACCGCGGCGCTGCTTTAATGAAGTAGCAGAATTTATTGTAGGGTGCCCCGGAAACCAACTGTTTGAGCTTCCTCAAATATCAGCGTTGACGCACCCTACATCTAGAAAAGTTTATTGATAAAGAGAGGACTAGAGTCCTCACTACAAACACGAACTTATCAATTACTGTCTACATTTCCTGCATCAACCGCAAATAGTTTTGCCGCATTTGCGTCATATTTTCCATCATTCTATTAGCCATATCTTTCTCAACATCGCTCATTTGCTGCCAAAATAAAGCCGATCGCCTCGCCATAATTGCTTCTTCCCAAAGCATCTCCAAAAGTTGCGCGGCCATTGGGTTTTCAGCATCGATAATCCCGCACAATTGCTCGAAGGCCCGGTTGGCTTCGTTGTGAGTGCTAACATCCTGAACCAGGGTTAGGCATTTTTTGAGTTGTACGATCGGATTTTCAGAAGAGTAAGCCATAATTTCACTGAGATAAGCGACAAAATTTACACTGATACCTTTGAGATTACTAGAGTTGTGACACAGCGGTAGAGTTCCCTACATACCACCGCCAAGGCAAATCCATTCCTTGAGAAATCCCGATCCGCGTAGTTTGCACAAAATTTATTGTACCCTCCTCCACAGCTTGCTGAAAGTTATCGCTCCGGTGTTCCAATCGCAGCGGTTGGCCTGCACCCAAGGGAAAACCGCTTAAAGTTCGATCGATCTGCAGCACCTTACACAGTTTCCCAGGCCCGGCGGCGAGGCGCGATCGCTTCTTCTCGGGAATTCCAGCGAATTCTTGGGGAAGCGCATCTAGCTGCAAAGCTCGAATCAGCACACCACTAGCAACTCCCTCTGCATCCGTCACCACATTAAAACAGTGATACATCCCGTAGATTAAGTAAACGTAGCTCATACCCGGAGGCCCGAACATCACCTCACTGCGAGGAGTGCGCTGTCGGTAAGCGTGACAAGCGGGATCTCCCGGGCCGTAAGCTTCGGTTTCGACAATCATTCCCCGAATTGTCTCGCCGTCAGGAAACTGCCGCACCAGAGTACAGCCGAGCAAATCTGGCGCTACGCTGGTAGATGGCCGCGCCAGCCAAAAAGATTCTACAATCTGAGTATTTGCACTCACTCAACAACAGCAGGTAAATTATGGACGTTAAGTTAGTTTTAGCAGTCTTGACAGCAGTTTTCACCGTTTGCTGTCTGTTCTTTGGTACAAAAAACGGATTCTACGATACTGACAAGTATCACGGCAACGGTTCTGCTCACTAATTTTAGGCTGCACTTAGTTGCTTAAAAAAACCGCCGGCTGACTCACAGGTGGCGGTTTTTTTTTAATGCACCACACAGACCACAGAGGACACAGAGAAAGAGAAAAGAGAGAGCAGAAAGAATGAAAAGAAGTTGGCAAGTAATGACACACCAGATTGCTTTATGGGCTGCCATTAAGGGTAAATTTTTCCATCTAGCATTTTAGCTTATTGCAAGCTAGCATTTGAGAAATCAGCGCATCCCATCAGGTTAAAACGCATTGTCGCTCCTTGCTCCGTTGCTTTCATATTGAAACCAACTACTGCATTTTCTGGGTTATTATTTTGGGGACGGCACTCACTTTAAAATCCATATTAGCTCCTTCTTCATTCGCATCAAAGTTGAAAGTGATGCCAGCACAGCCCAAATCAGCTCCCGTCATGTTGGCTCTATTTAAGTTTGCATTTTTGAGGTTGGGATTGGTAAAATTGGCTCCTGATAAGTTAGCGCCTTCTAGGTTGGCTCCCTGCAAGTTGACTCCATGCAAGTCTAATCCTTTTAAGTTGGCATTGCTGAAATTGCATTACGGACACTGTTTGGTTTGCAGCAATTCCTTGACTTGGTTTTGTTGATTTAAAAAAGTTAGATACTTGACCACACTAAATACAACTGCGATGGACAACCCAGCAGTAAATAAATTCTTTAATTTCATCAATATCCGAAAAGCTTGGGGGGCTTTCTGTCGCGGTTAATAGATTTCTCCAAGAGTGCGATCAACCTCTCCAGAATTTCCCAAAAAAAAGCAGGCATCTCCCACAAGCACTCTGCCGCAATTAAACACCGCCGGGCTTATAAATCCCGCCTCCTCTGCCCCGCCAGTGCTGCTTTGAGTTTCGGACTCCCCCCCTCCGTCTGCTTCACTTTGCTTTAACCAGCCCACAAACGGAATTTACTGTTACCCGAAGGCGCGCATTTGCATATACCTCCAGACTGAAATAAAAGAAACTTTATTTATATCCCTGGAATGAGTAAATCATCGAGAGATTACAGCATGATTAAATAGAAACGCAATACCGTACCTGCGCTGTTAAGTTCTCAGCAACTACTTTTGTCAAAAAAATTGCTTTGAGAAATTAATTTACTCTAAAAACTGTTGGCAGCAGCTCAGGTTCCTAAACCTCGCCAGAATATACCCTACCTATAATCCCGACAATTCGGAGCGGCAATGAACACAATCAAACCCGAACCAAAAAGATCGCGCTTCATGGCTCTGCTGCTGACAACGCTGCTGACATTTCCCTTTGTGACTGCTTGCGGTGCTAGCCAGCAAAGTTCCGTTCCCCCGCCTCCTGTTGACGATACTCGCGCTGGAGGAGTGCAAACTAATCGTGGCTCCACTCCTTCGCCACAAGCGAAAAAAGGACTGAGCAATGCTCAAAAAGTAGGGATTACTTTAGCAGGAGCCGCCGCCCTTTACTACATCTACAATCAGCACAAAAATAAACAAGAAAAGGGGCCGCAGGGAAAACATTACCTTTCCAAAAACGGTCGCGTTTACTACCGCGATGCCCAGAATCGCGCTCACTGGGTAACGCCCCCGCCTGGAGGAATTAAAGTTCCGGAGTCCGAGGCAGTGCGTTACCGCGAATTCCAGGGGTACAACAACCAAAATACCGGTCGAGACCTTACTACCTTGCCGGAAGCTACAAGTCCTGTTCCGGCACAGTAGTCTAAGCATTTGAGATTTTAGATTGCAGGTTCCCTGACTTTCAATTAAATCTGGGATTCCCAATCTAAAACAGTCGTTTTTCAACACATAAAAAAGAGGAACTTTATCATGGTAGACGGATTTTTGCGGAAGTTAAAAGATGCGATCGTCGGGCCAGACAGCGAGCAACTCGATCCTGATGGCAATTACCAAGATGCCTCCAATGCCGGACAGTACGGCAACGTGACTCCAGCCAGCCAAGACCCCTATGGCGACCCGGCTGAGTACGGAGAGTACGGCAACCTGACTCCAGCCAGCCAAGACCCCTACGGCGACCCCGCAGACTACGCCGGTTCTGGAGAGTACGGCAACCTGACTCCAGCCAGCCAAGACCCCTACGGCGACCCCGCAGACTACGCTGGTACCGACTACGGACAGTTCGGCAACCTGACTCCGGCCAGCGAAGACCCCTACGGCGACCCGGCTGACTACGTAGCGGATGCTGGAATGTTCGGCAATGTGAGCCCGGCCAGCGAAGACCCCTACGGCGACCCGGCGGATGAGGAAGGGTTTAGTTAAGTCAGTTGGCAAGAAAAATTACCTGGTAAGCAACAGCACCTCTGCGGGGGTGTTTTTTTTCTTGAGAACTAGCAGCATATGTTCTGTGATTGACAGATAAAAAAATCTTTATATTCTTTTCTTCTTTTTTCAAAATTCTTTTCTTTTGTGTTAACGTCTGAGAAGGACAGAAAATTTTAGGAGTTATGGCACAGGATGTTGGTCACGAACAGCACGTTAAGTGGCTCAAAGAGCAAATTGCCCAGCGGAAGTCGGAACTTGCTGAAGTACAGGCGGAAGCTGTACAACTAAAAGCAAGTATTGTTTATTACGAGGGTATGCTGGCGCTGGTGGCTCCTGATGAAGTGGCATCAACACCCACAGAGGTGTTTTCCGAAACAGAAACACTGACTTTGAATGGGAGCCAAGTAGCTTCAACAAGTTCTTTTTGTGGAGACGGACATCTAAAAGGAGGTCTACCCAATGTTAATCTTGCTTCTGAAGATGCCGATCTTGAAAAAGCAAGCTCTCAAAACAGACTTCAGCGCAACCCTGTGGAAATGAAGCGTCCTCAGTACGTGGGGCTGACCTTTGTAGAATCCATAGAAAAGGTGTTGAACGATAGTCAAGAGCCAATGCTAGTCGATCGGATTGTGGAAGCTATATTTGACGCGGAACCTGGAGAGGAATTCTTTAGAGCAAAAAATTCCTTGAGCGGAGAATTGCGGCGGGGTGCACACAACGAATATAAAAGGTGGAAGAAGCTTGGTAGAAATCTTTATGCTTCAAATTTGTGCAAGGAATGATCAGCGTCAAATAATACGAGGAACACGATGATGACACCGCAAATGAGATTTTCCTTAACAAACAGCGACGATGCTTTGAGTTCCTAATTCAAAGTATCGCCGCTGCATTTTACTTGGGGATGTGGCGGAACTGGAAAACGCATCCGGCTCCTAACCGGACAACCTGCCAGGGTTTTGTGGGTTCGAGTCCCACCATCCCCACAGATAACAACCTTGCTCGGTAGTGGCTTTGGGCTATACACCTGAGCTGCAAGAATTTAATTTCTTGCGGTCTAGACTTTCTTGTGCTTTTATCATAGCACATTTGTCAACCCTTAGCTCATACCACACGGTCAAAAATATGTCAAGACTGTTTTGGATTTTAGTGGAGAGTTTTTCCTTATGGGCAAATTACGAAATAAGAGCATGAATTACAAAGGTTTAGTGATTCATTGTCAGCAAAACGGTGGGCTAATCTGCCTGACCGATATGTGGAAAGCTGCCGGGTCTGTTAAATCCCAAGAGCTAGATAAGTGGTTGATACAGAAGCGTATCTGTGAACGGCTGTTGGAATTAGTGCTTGAAGCTAAGCTTGAGTTAAAACCCGTTGTCGAGAGAACTTTTGTAGAACAACCAGTCGCTAACTCTGCATGTAAAAAATACAGAGCTTGGGCAAGCCAAGTCAGAAAATTAGCTAAAGATGTTGGTCTGATATCAACTCGGGGAGGTATAGGCGGTGGAACTTATGCCATAGACAAGATAGCCATCGAATATGCCGAATCCTTGTCTACAGAGTTTCGTGATTGGGCGCGAAATGCTGTCAAAGAAAGGATTGAAGAAGAAGTAGATCCAGAACTCGGCGTTCGCCGTAGTCGCCAAAGGGCAGTTAAAAATTGGGAAAAGCAAGGCAAAAGCAGTGAATATATTGGAGCCCGTCTTGACTCTATTCCCAAAGAAGACTTCTACGAGGCAGCTTTGTATGAACATGGGGTTCAGGTTCCACTGCACTTTGCTCAGTGCAAGGCGAGGGTGTATCAGCCGATCATTGGCCGTACCGAAGATTTCCGAACAGCAAGAGGATTGAAAAAAGGACAAAATTGCAAAGATGGCATGACAATGGAGGAACTGGCTGCTACAGATTTTGCCAAAGTTCTCAGTGCCAAGCGGATCAACACGCTTAATCCTAATGGGGTGAGCTCATGCGCTAGCATCTCCCATTCCACAGCGCAGCAAGTTGCTAATCTGCTGAATCAGTAGCCTAGTTAATTGAGAGTCATGCTGCTTGCTTACGTTTACAAGCTGAATCCATCGCCCAAACAAGCTCAAACAATCGAGCGGTGGATTCATTTGCTTCGCTTGCAATACAACTTCAGAGTCAGAGAGCGGACAGAAGCCTACGAGCAAGCAAGATTCCCTGTTATGGGGAACTACTGCTTCATAGAAACTCAAGCCGAGTGTTGCCCCTTTGCTTGCTCGTTAAGCAAAGGTGCTTTGTACGGCAATCCTTGGACAGCAAAAGGCAAGAAAAGGACTCCGCTCGCTCAACAAGATGCCAATTTGGTTGACCTGAAGCAGGAGCGTCCTTGGTATAGAGAAATCTATCACCATGTTTTGCAACAAATGCTGAAACAGGTTGATGCTGCTTTTGGGCGCTTTTTCCGAGGATTAGGCAAATATCCGAAAACAAAGCGGCAGGGTAAATTTCGCTCTTTCACCTACCCGCCGGGAGATGTCGCCTTTAAAGGGAATAAAGTCCGACTTCCCGGTATTGGCTGGATGTCGTTTTTTCAGTCCCGACCGTTTCTTAATGGTTTCAGCATTCGTTCCGTCACTGTGCGGAAAAAAGCAGATTGCTTTTATATCTCTGTTCTGTTGCAAGATGAGTCGGTTCCAGATGTTCCTGCAGCGAATAAAGTTAAAACAGCAGTAGGAGTAGATCTGGGTATCAAGAAGTTAATGTCTCTCAGTACGGGACAAACCATTGCCAATCCCCGATTTTATCAACAGATGGAGCCGAAGCGATCGCGACTAAACCGTGCTGTCAGCCGCAAGGTTTTAGGTTCCCGCCGCAGAAGAAAAGCCTGCCAGCGCTTAGCAAAACTGGAACAAAAAGTTGCTAATCGACGAGAGGATTACCAATGGAAGATAGCTAATAGCTTGGTCAAGCAGTTTGACCTGATTGTGTTCGAGAATCTTAATATTCAAGGCATGATGGCACGCTGCAAACCAAAGCAGGATGAAAACGGAAAGTATCTGCCTAATGGTCAGTCTGCTAAATCTGGACTGAACAAAGCCATTGCTGATGCTGCTTGGGGTTCCTTAAAACAGAAAGTCAAGATTTTGTCCGAAAGGGCGGGCGTTCTGGTTCATGAAGCGGTGCCTCACTTTAGCTCTCAGCAATGCAGCGAGTGTGGGTATGTCAGTCCCACAAATCGAGATCAGGAAAAATTTATCTGTGAAGAATGCGGTCATCATGAGGATGCCGATGTTGATGCTGCAAAAGTTATTTTGCAGCGCGGTCTGGATGGACTGGGAATTTATTTGGATGCTGTACCGAGAGTCCCTCGGAAACAGGATAAAAGTACGCCCGAGGAGCCTGTTGGAAGACAGGGAAAATCATCCGCGTTGGTGGGTGAGCCTGGGAACCCTAAGAGAGTTCCAGCAATGGGAGTTATTTGAGTGGAGGGGAGTTTGAGCGATCAACTCTCAGCCTTGATGGCTGTCAATTGAAATCGGGTGTGTCTAACCAAGTTGCGATCGCCCAAAAATTAGGCATTTTCTCAAAAACGGAGAGGGTGGGATTTGAACCCACGGTGACATCACTGCCACACTCGGTTTCAAGCCGAGCGCATTCGACCACTCTGCCACCTCTCCTGGCGCATAAATTTTATCATACCAGCAAATGTCTCTAACTACAAATAGCTGCAGATTCAGCGCGCCGATAAAGAATTTGTTCTCTTTCTACCCCGAAATCTTCGCCTACCCATACCAGAGACACTTCCGACACTGCTCCATTTTCCAGCAGGACGATCGAGAAATTCCGGAGTTTCGAGCACTCTCTCTCCACAATTCGCGGTACGCTGGCCGCATTCAAATAAACTGTACCCTCCGCACTCACCTCCAGCGACTTCCGCAACTCCTGCTTCGTGTGCCGCAGTTTGTGGTGCATATGACCAAAAGTTACCAGCGGTATGTGCTTTCCTGTGGTACGAGTTCGATCGATCGCCTCCGCAAAATCCGGGTCGCCCCAATCCCCTCCCAAGGGCTTCCAATCCCGCCCGCAGGGGTCTTCAGGAGCCTCTCCCAACCCAGTCGGGCCCGTGTGACCCAAAAAAATCACATTTTCGCAGTCCGCCTCCGCCGCAGCTTCTGCAATGCGCCGTGCTGACTCTGCAAAACTTTCTACCCCAAACCACTCCGAGTAAAAATCCCCGTACTTCCACTCCGATCCCCCCCAAGTAAACGGGCGGCTTCCCACCACAGTTACGCCCAATTCGGGAAAATCCCGTTTCCCGTAACCGACGTGAGCTTCTCCCATTAAATCTAACTGTTGTTTTACCCAATTTTCTTGAGTGCGATCGTAAGGGCATTGACTGCGGCCCCACTCCGTGGCCGTGTACCAAGCGTCGTGGTTCCCAAACACCGCTGCTTTCGGAATGTCCAATTGGGCGATCGCCCGCACCACCTCCACCGACTCATTACCAAAATCCCCCACAAACAGCACCAAATCAACGCCCAGATGCTTCAGGGCCTCGCCGTCTTCAGGTTCCCAGCGATCGTGAACATCCCCCACCACCGCAATTTTTATAGATTTAGCTTTATTCATGTGATTTGTCATGTGCGATCGATCCCTAGCCCCTTCTTACTCAGCATAAGAAACAGCGACCAATTTTTGCACTCTCCCGCAGCATATTTTGGATTTGAGATTTGAGATTTTAGATTGGCTCCACTCAACAGCCAGCACTTTTTGGTGAATTCAACTATAATTCAAAATACACTTTAGCTGTCTTCGCCACCTTCCCCGGAATATTCTAACTGTGTTTACCACCGCACCTGCTCCGAACTTTACTCAAACCCGACTGCCCGACGACTTGTTTGCAGCCATTAACGCCCTCAAACAAGAGTTAAACGCCGTCATTCTCGCCCACTATTACCAAGACTCCGATATTCAAGACATCGCAGACTTCATTGGCGACTCCCTAGAACTTGCCCGCAAAGCCGCCAACACCAGCGCCGATGTCATAGTTTTTGCCGGAGTTCATTTCATGGCAGAAACCGCAAAAATTCTCAATCCCGACAAATTAGTATTGTTGCCAGACTTAAATGCGGGGTGTTCCCTGGCCGACAGTTGCCCTCCCGAAGCCTTTGCAGCTTTCAAAGCCGATCGACCAGGACATTTGGTAATTTCTTACATTAATTGTACCGCCGCAATTAAGGCAATGAGCGATATAATTTGCACCAGTTCTAACGCCGTTAAAATTGTCAACCAAATTCCTGAAAATCAGCCGATAATTTTTGGACCAGATCGCAATCTCGGCCGCTACGTCATGGAACAAACAGGCAGAAACATGGAGATTTGGCAAGGAGCTTGCATTGTCCACGAAAACTTCTCAGAAAAAAAGATAGTTCAACTCAAAATCGAAAATCCCGAAGCCGAAATAATTGCTCACCCAGAATGCGAACCTCCCGTGCTGCGCCACGCTAATTACATAGGCTCCACCACTGCTTTGCTCAAATATTCTCAAGCTAGTTCCAGCCAAGCTTTTATTGTCGCGACTGAACCGGGAATCATTCACCAAATGCAAAAGCAAGCTCCGCACAAACGCTTTATTCCCGCTCCTCCCAACAATAATAGTTGTGCTTGCAACGAATGCCCGCACATGAGATTAAATACCTTGGAAAAATTGTATCTAGCTATGAAAAATCAAACGCCTGAAATTACCATGCCCCTAGATATTCAACTAGCAGCTTTGCAGCCCATCCAACGAATGCTAGAAATGAGCTAACTGGTGGCTATTTTTCAGTAAATACATTGTATGCTGGGTTGGGCACGGCGATTAAATTAAGTCATTGCCTAACCCACCCACTCGGCACTTCGTGAAGCAGTGGTTAACTCTTTCTCTTACTCTACGGTTCATTCCTTTAAAACTCATCAACAATAAATGATACCAGAAAAACTGATTGTTTTCACCCGCTATCCCGAACCGGGAACAACCAAAACTCGACTAATTCCGGTGCTGGGAAAAACAGGCGCTGCCAACCTTCACCGCTTGATGGCCCAACGAACGATCGCCTGCGCGCTCTCTCTCCAAACATCCCGCCGATTATCCGTAGAAATTCACCGAGCCGGCGGCAGCCAACAACTGATGCAAGAGTGGTTGGGAAGTGATATTTCTTGTCAAAATCAAATAGACGGTGATTTGGGCGCAAGAATGACAGCAGCGTTTCAAAAGTCTTTTAATTCAGGAGTTGAGAAAACAGCAATTATCGGCACTGATTGTCCTGATTTGAAAGCCGAAATCATGGCACAAGCTTTTGAGGAACTGAGCCAGCACGATGTAGTTTTGGGCCCCGCAATAGACGGAGGTTATTATCTGATCGGGTTGCGGCGATCGATACCGGAATTGTTCGGTGGCATTCCCTGGGGAACCAGTGAAGTATTTGCTTGTACGCGGGCGATAGCCCAAAAGCTCGAGCTCAATATTGCTTATCTTCCCACTCTTACAGATATTGATCGACCAGAAGACCTCCTTGGTTTAGATATTAATATGTTGAATAACTAAACTCTATTTAAGGCTTCTCAACTATTAGAAAGAATCATATGCTTTTTAATAAAAATGCTTGCTTGTAAAACCGGAACGTCATAATATAGTAATTGTATTTGTCTAACCAAATGCTGAATTTCAGTAGCAGTTAGACAGCGCTTGGGACAATAGTCCCAGGCGCGAGAACAAGCCAAAAATTAGCAATTAAATTAGCAACTAACAGATCAGCTTTGTACAAAACCCGCCATGCCACAGGAAAGCCCAATGTAGGCGCGGGCCCGGCGTAAAAAATGAGCAACTAATAGCTGGGTTTTTTACCGCAAAACTGGGTCTAAAGCCCCGTCCTTATAGGACGGCTTTAATTTAGCCAAAACTGTGAATTAGTCTTTATATCCATCACAGCGACGTAAATGTTAGTATTTGGAGCCAAGCTAGAAGGAAAAAACGAGCAGTACGAACGGCTAGACGAAGCCATTCGTACTGCTCGTTTTATTCGGAATAGCTGCATCAGGTACTGGATGGACACAAAAGATGTAGGTCGCTACGACTTAAGCACTTATTGCGTAGTCTTAGCGAAGGAGTTTCCTTGGGCAGCCAAGCTCAACTCAATGGCAAGGCAAGCTTCTGCGGAAAGAGCTTGGTCAGCGATGGCGCGGTTTTTCGACAACTGCAAGAAAGCAAGACCCGGTAAAAAAGGTTTCCCGCGATTTAAAAAGCATGAAACACATGGTTCTGTTGAATACAAAACTTGTGGATGGAAACTTTCTGAAGACAGGCGAAATATAACCTTCACCGATGGATTTAAAGCAGGAAGTTTTAAATTATGGGGAACTCGTGACCTACACTTCTATCAGTTAAATCAAATCAAGCGGGTGCGCGTAGTTCGCCGAGGTGATGGATACTACGTGCAATTCTGTATTGATGCTGAACGAAATGAGAAGCGCGAACCTACTGGACGAACCATTGGTTTAGACGTAGGGCTAACGCATTTCTCTACAGACTCTGACGGAAATACCGTAGAGAATCCACGCCATCTGAGAAAGTCTGAAAAATCACTTAAAAAGCTTAATCGGAGACTCTCTAAAACTCAGAAAGGCTCTAAAAATAGAGTTAAGGCTCGGAATCGTTTAAGCAGAAAACACCTCAAGGTAAGTAGGCGACGTAAAGACTTTGCCGTGAAATTAGCAAGGTGCGTAATCCAGTCCAACGACTTGGTAGCCTACGAAGACTTGTCGGTGCGTAACATGGTTAAAAACAGAAAGTTGTCTAAGTCTATATCCGATGCAGCTTGGACAGCTTTTAGAAATTGGGTTGAATATTTTGGCAAAGTATTTGGGGTGGCGACTGTTGCAGTGCCGCCACACTATACAAGTCAAAATTGTTCTAGTTGCGGGAAAGTCGCGAAGAAATCGTTAAGTCAAAGAACACATATTGGTCCACATTGTGGATTTGTCTTAGAGCGAGATTGGAACGCCGCTCGCAATATATTAGAACTAGGATTGCGTACCGTGGGGCACACGGGAACCTCAAACGTCTCTGGAGACATCGACCTCTGTTTGAGTGAGGAAACTCCTTCAAATAAGTCGGGTCGTAGAAAGAGGAAGTCTAAACAGTGATGTTTAGAATCACCGTGGCTTTAGCCCGGTGAGGATGTCAACAAACTCTCCCACGTTAAGGCCAAATGTAGGGGCGAGCCCGGTGTCAAAAATGGGCAAAATCAGCTTTGTACAAAACCCGCTCTCTCTCACGGGCTGCTTAATTCTGTATGTCGCCAGAAAATCCCAATCTCAAAATTTCCATTATCATTCCAGTCTTAAACGAAGCATCTACAATTGCCCCAGTCATCTCCACCGCGCTTGAGGCCCAAAATGTCGAAATAATTGTCGCTGACGGCGGCAGCAGTGACGGTACTACAGATATAGCAAAATCTTTGGGCGTCCGAGTTATCTCCACCGCCCCAGGCCGTGCAGCCCAAATGAATGTAGGTGCCGCCGCCGCTACTGGAGAGATATTGCTGTTTCTCCACGCCGACACTCTTTTGCCTAGCGGGTACGACGATAGCGCGCGTCGGGTACTAGCTAATCCCTGTACGGTAGCGGGGGCCTTTGAACTCAAGATTGACGCCCGCAGTCTCAGCCTCCGGTTGGTAGAAACAGGGGTAAACTGGCGATCGAACTTTCTGCAAATGCCCTACGGCGACCAAGCTATTTTCCTCCACGCAGTTACCTTTGACAAAATTGGCGGTTTTCCCGACTTGCCACTGATGGAAGACTTTGAATTCGTGCGCCGATTGAAAAAACAAGGCCGCATTGAAATAGTACCCCAGCCAGTCCTGACATCCGCCCGTCGCTGGCAGCAGCTTGGGGTCATCAAAACCACCGCCATTAATCAAATAGTAATCATCGCTTATTTCCTGGGAGTGTCGCCCGATCGACTCGCTTTCTGGTATAAGAGGCAAAAGAAAAATTCTTCCAAAAACTAAAGAATAGTGAACTTTTCTAAAGCTCGCCGTTAATTATGTAAATAGGAAACACGTCCCTGCGTAAAATATGACTTGAACGCCTCAACTTTTTAAACTGCGAGGACAAACAGAATATGGCCGATCCCAGAGATGCAGAGCTTATTAAACCCTTTAACGGCGACCCCTTCACGGGTCATCTAGCAACTCCCATCAGTGCTTCTGATTTCACAAAAGCATTCATTGGGAACTTGCCCGTCTACCGCAAAGGACTCTCGCCCCTAATTCGAGGCCTAGAAATTGGTTTGGCACACGGTTATTTCCTCGTCGGCCCCGAAATCGTCTTCGGCCCCCTGCGGGATTATCCAGAAGCAGCTAATCTCGGAGGATTATATACAGCCCTCGTCTTAGTTCTGCTTGGCACACTAGGTATGTCTGCTTATGGTTTAGTCTCTTTCAAACAAGACAACACCAGCTACCCTAGCGCTAATCCCATGACCCCTGATGCCCTCAGAAATGCTGAAGGCTGGAGCCAGTTTACCGGTGGTTTCTTCATTGGTGGAATGGGTGGTGTCTTTGTTGCCTACTTCTTACTCGAAAACTTTAACGGCGTTGATGCCATTTTCCGGGGCTTAGTCAACAATTAGACTCGACTCCCAAATATCCCTGTTGGAACACACTAACTTTAGTTTGGAGAATTTGATATGACAGGTTCCTACGCTGCCTCTTTCTTGCCTTGGATTTTGATTCCCCTAATTACCTGGGTGATGCCGGTTGTGGTAATGGGTTTGTTGTTTATCTACATTGAAAGCGACGCCTGAGCCTTACCCCTAAAGTAAGACCTAAGTTGGAAAGCCGAAGTAAGACCATTGAGGAACAATTGCTCTGACATTTCTAGATAAATCTAGGGAAAATCAGCAAAAATTGTTTTGAGATTGCTGGCGATCATAAAACTTAGTTTCTTTACCCCCATCTCCAGAATTTATCTGTAGAGCAATCTTTGAGTTTTCTTCCTTCAGAACTCGTAATTGCAAAAAAATCCTCTGCCTGCAGGCAGAGGATTTTTTTGCAAAGAAGACAAATCATCCGCTCAGAGCACACAAATTGCTAAATTCTGAGCCACAATTGTTATGGAAACCTACTAATGAGGAGACAGCGATGCAATTTTCCCCCGCACGCCGCATCTTAGCTCCATTCCTGATCTCGGTACTGCTGTTAGTGACCGCCTGCGGTCAAACCCAAGCCCCCTCCCGCTGGGACAAAGCCCAGCAGGAAAGCACCCAAAAACCTGGTAAAGCACAGCAGACAACTGCTGATAAATCAAGTGCGAGTAATCAAAACCTGCCCAAGAAGGCAGTGGCAGGCGGTAAGTTAAATAAATACTTCCCGGCTTCTGGCGGTGGATTCGATCGCGTCTTCGCTCAAGAAAAATCCGGTTTTGCGGAAGCTAAGTTGAACAAAGGCGGTAAAAATGTCGCGGTGCTGTCGATTAATGACATCGCCGGCAACCCCAGCGCAGGTGCAAAATTTAAGCAAAGTACCAAGCAAATCAGCGGCTATCCCGCCGTTAATCAGGGTGCTAATATCACTGCTGTTTTAGTGGCAAATCGCTATCAGGTGAAAGTTCAATCCCGCAATCCCTCTTTTACCGCTAGCGATAGGGAAGCTTGGCTGTCAAAATTTAACCTGGGCGGCCTCGCGCGCCTCAAGTAGCAACGTCTTTTGTCAAACTCCGCGCCCGACTCAAGTCTGGCGCTATCACCACTAAGTCTGCCAGAATGAGACTGTGAAGTTCTTGGCATCTGCCAAAAGTAATACCTTTGATTCCAGTTCCAGCAAAAGGAGTTTTTTGTGAGCAAAACAGTCTTTGAATTAGTCGATCAACTGCCTCAAGACAACATGACTGTCAAAGCCCTGCGAGCGCTTGACTTTGTGGTTCCCGGTGAGTGGAACAATTTAGTTGGCTTTGAAAATACCATTCGCACCGTTACTGGCGAAACAGACGAAGAACTGATTCAGCAAATTGGCGAGCGCGCCATCTACCTCTACAACGATAAATCTGAGGGCTACCAGCGTGCTCTCTGGCTCTACCAAACTATTGACAGTGCCTCTAGCGCCCTCGGTACCGCAGCCCTCGCTAACAAAGTCTCCCAAAATGTGCCGTTTTTGTCCCTGCTGGGCAATCTCACTCCCAAGCCGGAAAAAGCTCAAACGATCGACCTTTCTTTGAAGTTAGTCACAGAGTTGCTAGCTTTTTGCCAAATTAACGGCCTTCCCGGCGACAGCATTGGCGATTTTGCTGCTTCCTTGGGCGACTACGGCGGCGAATCCCTGATGCGGATGGCTGCTTTGGTTTGTTTCGATGGTTTGATTCCCCTGGGCCCAGACTTTATCATGGCAACTCAGTCTTGGATTCAGAGACTCTCCCCCAGCGATTTGCAAGATAATTCGGCCTTTAAGTCGATCGGCAGCATGATTCCAGGGGGCTCTCCCGCAGGCCAACTCGGCTTTATCGGCGAAAGCTTTAACTCGGTTTCTGGCTGGATGAGCTCTTTTGTGAGCGATCGAGGTTTGACTCCCCAAAACGTACTTGGCCACTTGCAGAGTTTTGTGGAAATTTCTGCTGACAAGGTGGACTACGTGGGCGCATTCCTCGACATGACTACCAACTACTACGAACACACCGGTGTTCAAACTCTAGCCCGCCGTTTGATTGAACGAGCTGTCGCTGAGATTTAGAATAACCAAAGGAGTTGTGATATTGGCGGTCGATCGCCCTGTGAGAGTGTTTTCAGTTCAAATTTTTTTGACTAGCCATTCTCTCTGGTTGGTTTGCGATAAAATGTGTGCCCTCAAGAAAGTCGATCGCCCGCTTGCTCAACTCCCAACTCCTTACCGAATCACTTTTAACAGGAAGCGTTAATGTCAGAAGAACCGAAAAATCCTACCGCTGGCGAATCGGAAACTCCCAGTGCGTCGATCAAGAACGCCCCGAGTTCCGACACTGCCGAGACAACCGACTTTCCCAGCGCTGACCAGCCTCAGCCGGCTGCTAAAAAGCCCAAAGAACCGAAAAATCCTACCGCTGGCGAATCGGAAACTCCCAGTGCGTCGATCGAGAACGCCCCGAGTTCCGACACTGCCGAGACAAGCGACTTCCCCAGCACTGACAAGCCTCCAGCGGCTGCTAAAAAGCCCGCAGCCAAGACCGAAGGCGACAAGCCCCCAGCTAAAGCTAAAAAGGAAAAAGCACCTGCTGTTGAAGACAAGCCCTTTGCGGAATTTATTCAACAAGATTATTTGCCCGCTTTGCAAACTGCTTTGACTAAGCAGGGCGTTAAGGATTTAGAGGTGAGTTTTACCAAGCAAAAATTCCCCGTTTTTGGCATGAGTTCCGCCGGGGATTGCTGGCAGGTAATTGGTAAATTCCAAGAAGGAGAGCGCCAATTTAACCTGTATTTTCCTCAAGAAAATATTCAAAGTCAAAGAGCATTTTCCTGCGCGGAAAATAAGACCCAAACCAGCACTTTAGAGCCTTTTTTGATAGATGAGCGCAAGGTAACACTAGACCTCATGGTGTTTGGCGTCGTCCAGCGGCTTAACGCTCAAAAATGGTTAAATCTTAATTAGTCATTAGTCATTAGTCATTAGTTATTAGTCGTTAGTGGCTTGTCTTCGGGGACTTACTAATGAGTGTCAGGGCGGGTTAATTGTAATATAAACTTTACCCCTCGCCCCATCTCTAATTTTGCCCCGACTGACTCAGAAGTGAGAACTCATAGCTAATGACTATTGACTATTGACTAATGACTAATGACTAATGACAGATTTTCTTCGGATTTGGTCAAAAAATTGCGAGCTTGCATAATCCCGTAAAGGTTAACATCTGTTTCTAACAAACAAGCGTGACCGCTGTTAGCCAGCACCACCATTTCAGCTTTGGGAATTACCTTGACTAAAAGCTTCGCTTCTACTAGGGAAGGCAGCAGCCGATCTGCACCGCTAGCAATTACTAGCGTCGGCTGTTTGATGCCGCGCAACTGATTTTCGTCAACATTAAACGATCGCACTAACGCCAATCTCCACACAGACGTATTTTGCGGTACTGCTTGCATCGCTTCTAGCAAAGCGCGCCGATCGTCGCGCCCAATCTTTCCTAATGATGCTAATATCGGCAATAAACCGATTACCGACAGCGGATAAAGGTTTGCCGGCAGCCACTGAGTCAGGTACGATCCCCACTGCACCCAAGGCTGCTGTCGAAACGAAGAAGCTGGATTGACTAATATTAATCGATCGCACAATTGAGGAGCTTCTAAAACAGTTTTCATCGCTAAACAGCCCCCAAATGACTCGCCACACAGATAAACCGGCCGCTTCGGCTTTCCCGCTTGCTTTTCTGCTTCAATTAAGGCAATTGTTTCGCTAACCAGTACCTCCCAACTAGCCATGTCGTCAGCCGGTACAGTTAAGCAGCGAATGTCGAAATGATTTGCTAATTTAGCAATTTGGGGCCTCAGCAGCAAACCACTGCCATCCATACCGGGCAGAAATACAAATAAAGGGCGCTCTGGTTTCGGCGGTTTGGGGGTTAGGAAACGAACCTTGTTGTTAGCATTTGCCATGATTCAAGTCAATCGATTTTAGATTTTAGATTTTAGATTTTAGATTGGAAATCTGACACCAGCCCACAGTCAACAGTCAACAGCCAACAGTCAACAAACTTACAAACTTACAAATAACCTTGTTGGAGTAATTGTGCAATTTCTCCCTGACAGTGGTTTGTGAGTTCAGCCACAACTGCTTTGGCTTTTTTGCCTCGATATTGCTGCTGTCTCTCGACAGTAATCCAGTAAGGCTGGCCGATTAAAACATTAACTCGCTGATAAATTATCACAGGATGCCACCCAGAGCGATCGAACAGCGGTTCCGAAGGATCAAACAAACTCAACAACTTGAGCGGTACACCCGATCTTACCGAGTGTTCCTCAAAAGAACTAATGGCCACCGGCAAAACCGCCAAATCCCGCACCGGCGCCCGCAAAGCCAAATGAGCAAATCCTCGCTGAAACTTCCCCACAGTATTGGGTCCAGTCAGCTTCACCATCGGTTCTGCACCCTCTGGAAACACCCCCACCATCTCCCCGCTTTGCAGCAGCGCTGTCGCTTGAGAGAAAAAATGCTGCTGTCGGTGCTCTGGTGCTTCCAAGGGGAAAGCGCCGAAAGTCGTGACAACTTCCCTCATTAGCGGAACTTGACCCATGTAATGATGACAAGCAAAGCGGATCGATCGACCCAAAGCCGCCGTCAGCAGCACAGGATCTAAGAAACTGCGGTGATTGCTCACCACCAGCACCGGACTCTCTTGGGGAATCCGGTCTTCCCGGAACACAAACGTCTGCGTTCCCAAACCAGCCAGGAAACAGCGCGAAATCAGCAATTTGCTCTCTGAAGACATGGGCGAAAAGACAGGTGCGACGCTATAAAGGTTGATTCCATTCTCACGCAGCTTAACATTACTTTACCAAGGCAGGGCTCCCTCAAAAAGTAGACTTTCCCATCTACCTGGGCTTTATAGTTCAGGACGCATGGGATAGTCAGACACTTAGTTTTTTCAATAAAAATTGCATTCGCTCCTTGAATACCGATCAAAAAAACCCAGCTTCTTTGGTATAGCAACTCCTCAGACAATTGTGGTGTAAACTAAGAACGATCTTGTTTGTTGCAAAGTGATCGCACCACTCATGGCAAAACCCTACAGCTACGATCTACGCCAGAAAGTCATTCCAGCAATCAATCTCGATTGCTTAAAAATTATTGCCCTATGGCTAAAGCGACAAGACCAAACAGGAAGCTTTCTAGCTTGGTTGCCAGAAGCTACTGCTCTACTTGTGGCTTCCCTGACTTTGACAAACCCAGCTCAGGCCGCCAACCCGGAACACATCAAGCAACTGTTAGAAACTAAACAGTGCAAAGGTTGCGATTTAACAAACGCTCAATTAAGGGGTGCGAGTCTGGAGGGGGCTAATTTGGCAGGAGCTAACTTAGAAAATGTATATTTGTACAAAGCTAATCTTGTCAATGCTAATCTTAGCGGTGCTAATGTCAGATCTGCTGACTTAGGAGATGTCAACATGAAAGGAATTAACCTGAGCGGTGCTGACTTGACAGATACCAATCTTAAAGGCAACGATATGACGGGCGCTAACTTAGAAAATGCCAACTTATCTGGAGCTATTTTAAAGTGTAATAAAACAACTCGAACTAGACTGACTTATGCCAACCTCAAAAAAGCTAACTTGACTAAGGCCGATCTCAAGGGAGTATCGCTTATAGGTGCAAATCTCGCAGATGCCAACCTTAACGAGGCAGATCTGAGTCCTGACCGTTATCGTGCGGGGAACATAATCTATATTTCTTCTGCCTATCTCAGCGGTGCTAACTTGAGAAACGCCAATCTTAACAAGGCTACGTTAAATCGCGCTAATTTATATAGAGCTAATTTGAAGAATGCCCTTTTAAGTAACGCTAGGCTGAATGATGCTACTTTGTCTAGAGCTAATTTGAATAATGCCATTTTAACTAATGCTAGCCTTAGTTATGCTAACTTGGAAATGGCTCAATTAACGGAAGCCGATCTAACGAAGGCTTCTCTAAGGATGGCAAACCTGGAAGGAGCAACTTTAATTAAGGCAAACCTCAGTAATGCCGATCTTGTGAAGTCCAAACTTGTTGATGCTAACCTAACAAATGCTATTTTAAAATCAGCCAGATTGGTAGATATCAACATGAGTAGAGCTAACTTAATGGGGGCAGACCTCAGCGGTGCGGAAATGAGTAAAAATAACCTCTGTGATGTCACAATGCCAGATGGCACAAAAACTAAAGAAGGTTGTGGCAACTGATATCGAACTCTAACTGTCGCCAAAAGAGAAAAGTTAAGTGGATTCATTTGATTTGAACTTGGATGGAACAATGCCGATCTTCGCCCAAAAGTCGAATTCGTAAACAGCTAGATGAGTTTGATTACTTACTCCATGCGATCGCAGATGTCTTACGCCTTGCGTCCTAACACGGGCGGTTGCTATATTGAGGGAAAGCAACAATTTATAAAGTCTTGTTGCGACTTCTGTAAAAATGCTTAAAATAGCCCCCAAACCAAGCTAGGGTAGCTAAACTGATAAATCTACAGTGGGGATTGACGCACTGTCAAAGTATTTTTGCACAAGTCTTAATAGCAATCTCGCCAGGAGCAAAATGAATAATATCCAAAACTATCGCCTTAAATGTACCCTCACCTTTGGCGACATTTACGGTCAAATCATTGTTTGGCTGATAGTCATCTTCCTAAGTCTAGCGTCGGCACTCGCCTTGTGGAGTAGCGCCCGCCAAATCTTCGCCTTGGCTACCGTCGGCTTGATTTTAGTGCTGTCTCTGCCCTTCTTGCTGTTTGCTTTCGTTACAACTCTGCTAAATAACATTGAAGTGCTTGCCGTAGAACCCGGTACGGAAACTCAACCTTCTGCAACGGGCAATCAGTCCAATCAGCAGCCTGTCGAAAGCGCCGGCTAGTCCAATGTGAAATTTTGATTTAACTTTTGATTTTCCATTCAACTCAAAAGTTAAAAAACTTCCTGCGCTTTTGGTAGGAAGTTTTTTTTTGCGTCACCATAAGTTGAGCACAACACTCAAAATAATTCAAAAAAATGCTAGAACACGACGTAATCATTGTAGGCGGCGGTTTAGCAGGTTGCCGCGCCGCAGTAGAAATTGCTCGGACTGACCCCAGTTTAAAGGTAGCTGTCGTCGCCAAAACTCACCCGATTCGATCGCACTCCGTCGCAGCCCAAGGCGGCATGGCCTCCAGCCTGCAAAATGTCGATCCTGAAGATAGTTGGAAAGCCCACGCCTTCGACACAGTAAAAGGTTCAGACTATTTAGCCGACCAAGACGCGGTAGAAATCCTCACGCGGGAAGCCCCCGGTGTAGTCATAGATTTAGAACACATGGGAGTCCTCTTCTCCCGCCTCCCAGACGGCAGAATTGCCCAGCGCGCTTTCGGCGGACATTCTCACCGCCGCACCTGCTACGCCGCCGACAAAACTGGTCACGCCATCCTCCACGAATTAGTCAACAATCTGCGCCGTTACGGAGTTCACATCTATCAGGAGTGGTATGTCACCCGCCTGATTTTGGAAGAAGGCCAAGCCAAGGGGGTAGTTATGTACCGCCTTCTAGACGGTCAAATTGAGGTTGTCCGTGCTAAGGCGGTGATGTTTGCTACGGGGGGTTACGGTCGAGTTTACAATACCACGTCGAACGATTACGCCTCGACGGGAGACGGTTTGGCGATGACGGCTTTAGCTGGATTGCCGCTGGAAGATATGGAATTCGTGCAGTTTCACCCGACGGGTTTGTATCCCGTGGGAGTGTTGATTTCCGAGGCTGTGCGGGGCGAAGGCGCTTATTTGATTAATTCAGAGGGCGATCGATTTATGGCCAATTATGCCCCGTCGCGGATGGAATTAGCGCCCAGAGATATCACCTCGCGGTCAATTTCCATAGAAATTCGCGCCGGTCGAGGAATTAATGTTGATGGTAGTGCCCGCGGCCCCTTTATCTACCTCGATTTGCGGCACATGGGACGCGAAAAAATTATGAGCAAAATTCCTTTTGCTTGGGAAGAAGCCCACCGTTTGTTAGGAATTGATGCCGTAAATCAGCCGATGCCCGTCCGCCCTACTGTTCACTATTCAATGGGGGGAATTCCTACTAATGTTAGTGGGCAAGTTCGCAGCAGTCCTGACAGTTTGGTAGACGGTTTCTTTGCAGCGGGGGAAGCAGCTTGCGTGTCGGTTCACGGCGCTAACCGTTTGGGCAGCAATTCGCTGTTGGAATGCGTTGTTTACGGTAAAGTTACTGGCGCAACCATAGCACAATTTGTACAAAATCGCAAGTTGCCTGCAGTAGACGAACAGCGTTATATTACGGAAGCAAAAGAGCAAATTCAGGCACTTTTAGAACGTCCCGGAAAATACCGCATCAATCAAATCCGGCAGCAGTATCAAGATACTATGACTGAGTATTGTGGCGTATTTCGTAGCGCCGAATTGATGCAGGAAGGTTTAAAGAAATTGGCTGATTTAGAGCGACAATATGAGGAGGTTTACTTAGACGATAAAGGCAAGTTGTGGAATACGGAAATTGTGGAAGCTTTGGAGTTGCGGAGTTTGATAATTGTCGGAAAAATGATTTTAACTTCTGCTTTGAACCGGCAGGAAAGTCGGGGAGCTCATTCGCGGGAAGATTTTACTGAGCGCGATGATGGGAATTTCTTGAAGCATACAATGGCGTATTATTCGCCTGCGGGGATTGATTTGGCTTATATGCCGGTGGCGATTACGATGTTTGAGCCGCAGGAGAGGAAGTATTGATTTGTACGGGTGGGCGATGCCCACCTTTATTCAGGCTTACTCTTCACAATCACATTATCGAAGTATACGGCGATCGCATTTTTCTCGCTTCTGGTTGAAATGACTCCAATTTTTCCTGATTTGTAAGAGTCATCTTCAAACATCCCAACTCTTTGATTATTAATCCATCCAATCACCCTTTTCCCATCGCATACAATCCTCAATCGATTCAAATTGTTACCTTGTTTGATTGTGGTAGAATACTTCCAGCCAAGTTTATGTTCCCACTTATTACTTGATGATAATTTTCCCAGCGCAAAGTTTCCATTGCCTTTAATTAGCAAATAATAATAATTGTCCACTATGCGAGGTTGATTCTGAGAGTTATATCGAGCTATTATTCCAAATTCTGAGTTATCAGAACCCTTAACTTTTTTCGCATCCGCAGAAAAATCAAAGTTGGCTATTTTATTTTCTTTAATATCCCATAGGGATAAGCTGGGACGATTTATTTCATCTTCACTCGTTTGATGAAATAGTCCCCCATTTTTTATCTTTGCGGAGGGTGGAGTTTTCCAGGTTGATGGAGATTTAAAATCTTCTCTAAGTAAAACTTTAGGAAAAAATTCTGTGTTGGGTTTCAGCTCCCATGTCAAATATGATGTCAAGGCAAGTATTGCAGCTAGGGTGATAATAATTTTATATACTTTAGATAGAGCGGAATATTGTTTGATAGTTTTTAGACCCTGAATTATTCCGAAAGACGCGCCTGTGAGTCCACCTAAGAGCAACCAAGCAATTTCTGGTTGCTTGATATTAATTAATGTTAGTGAATATGCCGCTAGATCTCCAAGTACAATAAAACTAACTCCCCACCATGCCAAGATGTTGAGCAAAAAATTTAGCGTAACTCCTATGAACACCCAAATCAGTAATAATGCGACAACCACTTTTATGAATACAAAAAATTTCAAAACTCTTCTGCGGTTTATTGTCTGGTAAGGTTGATAACTATAGGAAAATTGATTATTTTTTGGATTCCTATTGCTATAATTTTCTTTTAACTTATTTAGGGGCTGTAACACAAATTCTACGATCAATGTTAATTGTTGTTGAAAATGGTTAAGATGCTCTTGTAAGAGAAATTTCAAAGCTAAAATAGTACCCAAAATCATTAGGCACCCAAATATCGAACAGACTAACTGAACTTCGGGTATCCCCATTAGGCTCAAAGGGGAAACTACTTGTAAAACAGAAGATCTACTGACTTCAAGCGGGTATGACAAAATCCAATTATCACCTAAACCTACTGATAAAAATTGACCCAAAATTAAGCGAATACAATACAGACATAATCCTGTAGGAATACCATTCCTAACCGTAAACCAGACAAGGGTTCCCCAGTTTATGGGTTTCCTAAAGGAAACAGGTATTTGAAACTCTCCTGTATTTGTTGTTAGTAATATTTGAGCATGGTAGTGACCAGCTTCTAGAGTAGTTGTATTTAAGGTCAAGGTTAATTCTAAGGATGAACTTTCAAAGCTGTTCGGTGTTAGTTCAAGTTGAGCCATATCAGTTGAAGCACTTCCCTTAAGTATTCCCCCACCAGTGGTAATTTTCAATAAGGTAGGAATGGAATGTATGCCATCTGCAATGACTCCCAAGTCTAGTTTCCTTGGTTCTATATTGACAGGAAGTTCTTTTACCTCATAGTGGACAGGAATTTTGCAGGGTTCCTCAACGCCTTCTAGGCGAAACACTATATAACAATAGTAATTGCCAGGTTCTACCTCTAGTGTATTCAATTCAATATCTAATTTGCCAGTAGAAGAATCGAATTTTTCTGGTACGCTCACACCTCGACTATTGCCCTCAATATTTACATTTCCCCAAGCAAATCCCCGCCCTTTATTGATAATTTTTAATGTATATGTTTGGTGATAGCCAAGTGGTATATCACCAAGGTCTAATTCATTTGGTAAGATAACAATTTTTGGAGATGGGTCGTGTCCTATATCTTCACACATAACCCGCACAAACATCTCTAAACCTCTACGCTTTTTGCCCTCGTATAAATTGACAATTTTACGAGACACGTTTGCTAAATTTGTCTTTCCTAAACGTGCTACCAGCCAGCGTTCTACATACCCGCTAAACAAGTAATCTGTTGCTTCATCAGGATATTTATCACATAAATCAATTAAATCAAAAATTGAGGATGCTTCTCCATATTTAAATTTAAAATTATGTGGCTTGAGAGCTTCGGCAAATTCTCGCCTCTCAATATCTAAACTCGCAGTTAAAAACCGACTGTCTTCACTACTCAAATTTTTGCCTGCTGCCCATTTTTGGGCATCTTGTAGCGCCTGCCCCCGTAACAAGCATGAATCACTCTGACAGTTCGAGGCCAGCCAATCTTGTATAGCTTTTTTGTAAAAATCTGGGCGGAGATACGCTAATTCATTGCTAACCCATCCCTGACTGAAAACTTGCCTGTAAATTCGGTTGTAAACCTCTAATCTACCCTGTCGCTTGACTACCAACCCTGTCAGCCACAGTTCCATGTGGTCTGGACTATCATCAGTTAGAATCCCTTTTTGCTGGCACAAGATTTGTTGATATAGCCCCAGCAAATAACCAGCACGCTGCTCATTTGTCAAAAGGCGATCGCGTATTGTCCTCAAATGCTCTGGCTCATCTTGTGATTCCCAATTTTTGATAATGCGCGATCGCACCAATTTTTCAATATTCAATACCTCATTGCTAACCCGGATAATTTTACAAATTTTTTGAGTAAGAAACGGTTGTCCACCAGTCCAATTCAATACTTCTTTCAATACTTCTTTTGGATGGCTGACTTTTCCCACCAATCCTTGGGCTAATGGCTCGGCTTCATCTGCCTCAAAGCCGTTGAGTTCAATCTCTCGACCAACATTAAACGGTGTGCGCTTTTTGTCTTTAATCAAATCTGAGGGAGTCGCCACCCCCAATAGCGTGAAGGTAATACGCTTGTATTGTGGTCGATCGGCACGCTGGTTATAGCAGTATCGGATTAAAGCAAAAAAATCGTCAGTTGGAAAACTCAGGCTACGAACGCTATCGATTTCATCCACAAAAATGACGATGGGTTGAGAAATATTGACCAGAAGCACTTCTTCGATAAACTCACTCAATCGATCCACAGCGGTGAGATGATCCCGATCTAGCCACCATTTTCGCAGCTCAAACTTTTGTGAAAGCTCAAAACTGCTTACTAAACTCCGAACTAAACCTGCATACCACTTGTCTGCTGAATCATTTTGGCTGCCAATACCCGTCAAGTCAATCGCAGCACAGGCAATTCCCTCGGCTTGCAGCGATCGCATCGTTTGCACCCGCAGGCTAGATTTACCCATCTGCCGTGAATTCAAGACATAACAGAATTCTCCCGCCTTCAACGCTTGATACAAGTTTCGATCTGCCTGTCGCGTGACATAAGTGGGAGAATCAGCAGGTAAATTGCCCCCGACTTGGTATTCATAAGCTGGTTGAGGTACTGGATTCATTGATTAATCCTCAAGCGATCACAAAAATATTGGCGATACAATTCACACAGAGGCAGAACATCATTACCTTTCATTTTAACTAGCCCCATAGGTAGTAACTTAGATGCTTCTCGTGTATCTATCCGTACTGGGGAGTTCTGGGCAACTACTCGCTTCATAGCGGTCAGCAGTTCTTGATTTTCCTCCAAATTTAATAAATGACGGCGCAGATGATCGCTGTACAAACCTTCTTCGGTAGGGGCAATTTGCAACAGTTGTTCCAGTGTCATTTCACCCCGTGCAATTCGATATAAAGCCATCCGTACTAGATAAGGATGCCCGCCCACCATCGCCATCAGTTTTTCGACTTGCTTGCTCGTCCACTTGAGTCCGTGTCGCCCTACTAAATCTTGAATCTGTGACTGATTTAGCTGGGGTAGTTCAATAGGGAAACCTACATTAAACGGCGACTGATTGGCGTTCAAAGTATAAACATCTTGATGCACAATCACCAACCGCAGTTTTTTCCAAATAGCCTCATTTTTGCCACGCTCGTGCCAAAATCGCAGCAATGGCAAAAAGTCATTAGCGATCGGTGGATGTGAGAAAATCCAATCCAGTTCATCCAATCCCAAAACCAAAGGGTGCTTGATTTGGGGCAGAAGACACTCCTCGAAATAAACCGTGCAGTTATCCTTGCTGCCAAAAATCTCGTCCCAGTAATCTGCTAACTTGTTCGGTAGTTTCAGCCTCCGTCCCACGTTGGCACAGAACCACCGCAAGAACGGATCTAGGTGAGCAAACACATTTCCATCGGCTTGTCGAAAATCAATCGCCACTGCTTGATAGCCTTGCTCGGTTCCACAGTGAAGTATTCGTGCCATTAACGAGGTTTTGCCCATTTGCCGTGGGGCTTTAACTCGGATTAATGCCCCTGCTTTAACAATTTCCTTATAGCAGTCAGATTCGATGCGAAGATGAGCAACATAAAAGGCAGAATCTAGAGCAACTTGCCCTGTTGGTGATTCTAGTTCTGCAACTACAGCCCCTTGAAATGCTGACAAACCCCGATATGGGCAATCTACATCGGGGCTACCTACTTTTTTTGAGTAGGATCTCTAAAGAGTCGTTTAATTGGTTGCAAGACTTTTCTTAAAGTATTTTCTGTATCCAGTTCCACCTCATAAGCTAGAATTCCAGGAATCAGAGGTAGAGCCAACTTTGCTTTAGCAGCAGCAGGTGTTCCTGGTTCGTTTAGCTTGTCTCTAATTTCTCGCAACAATCGCATCAGTTCATCGGGATAGTTGGTGGCGGGTTGCTTCTCAATATGTTCAACTTCTCAGACAACTTCGACGATCGCATTTCGTGCATCGACTTCTTCTACCGTAGAGAAGGCAGATTCTTGAGCCAGAAGATCCCAATACTCAGTCTCGCACTGACGAAGTTCTGGTAGAACTTCTTCCCGGATTCTTTGCCTAAGCGCGGTTTTGGCCAAGATGTCGTCAGTGATGGCAAGGCGTTTTTTCGCATCATTAAGAGTCTCATACCGCAACTCTAATACTTTTTCTGCTGCTGCTAACCTTGAGCTTAGTGTCATTTGATTCTAACTCCTGCGATCTTCTATAAAAGTCTCATTCATAAACCCAATAAAATTGCCAGACATCACCGTCCAGCATTCTCCGTCACTTCCCCCACAGATAAACTTAACGCCTCCGCCACTTGTTCGGCACTCAAACCCATTCCCAACAACCGGGGAATTGCATCCCTTCTTCCCAGAAATTCAGCTTGTCGTGCCTGTTCTGCACCCCCGGCCCTTTCCCGCTGTTGCTCCTCTGGCACTCCCTCTAATTCTGCTCTTTCATCGCCAATCAACAGTAAATTACCCTCCTCGTCCCACCAACGCAGCCGTTTTGAGTTATAAGTATTAAGTTTTGAATTTTAAACTTTTTAACTTATAACTCAAAACTCAAAACTTTCCTTAAGGTTTCGGTAGCGCGCCTTCTGGACTAGGAGAAGCAGCCGGTTCGGGAGTCGTCGTAGCCGCAGGAGAAGGCAAAGGAGTCCCACTAGCTAACTGATTAATTTGGTCTTTATAGTTAGGAGGAGCTAACTCAGTAGCTCGATCAAACAGCGTTTTTGCCTCATCTGTTTTGCCCTGTTCCTTCAGCACGATCGCCTTTCCTAAAGTCGGGCGAAAATCTTTGGGATTAGCCTTAGCAGATTCGTCGTAAATTGCGATCGCCTCCTCGTAGCGCTTCTGCACAGCATAAACCTGTCCCAAAATCAACTGCACTGAAGTTACATCAACACTTTCCGGTTTCGCCAGATTCGCAGCCGGAGCAGCCTTCAGCGTATCTTGCAGCAATCCGATCGCAGCTTCTGGTCGCTGCTGCACCAGCAGTAAATTCACCAACCCCTGCAAAGCCTTAATTTCCCCAGGCTTAGACGCTAAAATTGACCTGTAAGCTTGAGCAGCCCCTTCGCGATCGCCCGTGCGTTCCTTAGCCTGAGCCAGCAAAATCCCGTATTCAGTAGTCTCAGGATTCAGCGAAGCCAACTTTTCCAAAGGAGCGATTGCATCCTTAATGTCCCCCACTCCTTGGCCGATCAACTCCAGCCGCACCTGCAACAATCCCCGTAAAGCCGTTACGTTGTCTGGTTCTCGCTGCAAAACCAATTCGTACCCCCTCGCCTGAGCTTGCAGCAACTCTGATTGCTTCTCCCCAGACTGCGCCGTTTGAGTAGGTGTTGGAGTTGACGTACTTTGGGCTTGGCTGGCCTTGAGAATACTGTCCAAAATGGGAACCAGAGAAAATCCCAAAAAAGCGATGAGCGACAGCACCACCACCACAGTAATCAACCCACGACGCTTATTTGCTTTTTCCATAATTCAACTATCCCAGCTTAAAATCTACTATTTTCTAAGAATTAACGCATCGCTCAGGGGCGTCTGCCATTTAACTAGATCCATGCAACCATAAAAGTTCTTAACTTCAAAGTCCGAACGGACAAAGCAGCCTTTTACTTGCAGCTAATATGGTAACAGACCCATAACTCCATGCTAGCTAAACAATTTTGGACACTCAGACCTGCAGCCCCACGGACTGCGGTGTCTGTCCAATTTAGTCTGGTCAAGCTAAAAATTACCGAAAATATGGCGGATCAGGCCGTTAGGTAATTGGATTAAGTAAAATAGGCAAGCTGAATATCCTAAATGCTATTAGCCAGCAACTCCAGATCAGCGCGATCGCAGGATCGATCAGTCAGCAACTCCCAAAGTCCTTCCTCGCAAGGATTTTAGCAGCCAGCGAACCGATCGGCACTCGTAGCGTTGAAAGTTGGCGTTGACGGGTCACAACCAGACCTCCGGGCGCAAGCCCGCCTGTCAGGTGCTAGTAGTTTTTAAAGCAGTTTCTTCAGTTTATTCCTAATTTCCCTTAAGGGATGTGTCTCCGCTGCAAGGAGTTTTTATGAACCCCTCTCCCAACCGGTCTTCCAAATCGTCCAAATCTACTTCAACTCGCAAGGATCAGCCGAGCGAACTGGCCGTCAATCCGCCTAAAGATACAGATTCCATTCCTGAGACACCAGACGAAAGTTCGGTGCCTTCGGCGTTGGCTGCACCTGTTGACCAAAATCAACCGGCAACGCCAACAGACGCCCCAGCGTCCAAGGATAGCCTGCAACGACCACGCTACAGTTCTGCCCCCGACAAGGACAAAACAAAGCCACAAGACCAGCCCAGCAATGCTCCTGTACCCCCGGCGCCTGCAGCGTCTTCGACACCTGTCAGCGATACTCCAGCCCTAGCAGTCGCACCGCCGGCAAACGCCGAGCCTGCCGCTAACGAAAGTCAGGCAGCCGAGGACATACCCTCCGTCATGCGCCAACATCCCATTCCCCCCCCCAGCGAACCCAGGCAGTACCGAGCTGTTGGTTTGGTGCGGGGTCGCTACACACCATCAGAAGAGCAATTCACCCGGGGTATGCTGATAGCTGCCGACGGAACTGCCATCGACGCAGTTTTGCTGGGTAGAGTCATGAGTTTAGTCAAAAATCACCTGGAGCTGGAACAAGAACACCTGTGGGTGGTCTATCCCCGCACCCGGCAAGAAGACGGCAACTTGCACGCCCAGATTATGGGAGTTTGGGAGCCGGAAACGCTCAAGAAACCTCCCGAACCTTCCTCTGATGAGGAAAATCAGGAAGCAGCGGAGATTGAGGCTAGTGACGAAGCATCGACCGCATCTTTGCCTCCCTCGGAACCTGATGTTGAAGATGGCTATTTTTCGATTAGAGGTGAGGTGATTTATCAATCCCAAGACCAAGAAAAGTATGTCATCGTCAAAATCAAGCAAGCTCCCCGCAAGAATGACGACAAGATGAAGTTTTTTAAGTTGAAACTCAAGGGAGATTTAGCTACAAAGGCGATCGGGTTTTTTTGGGATTTCCACGTCAAATTGAAAGCTGACAGTCTGATGATTGAGCAGGCTAATAATATTGGTGCCCTGCCGATTAAAAAGCGGAAATTCCCCCCTGGTAGCAAGCCGCCCGGTGGCTTCAAAGGAGGAGGGAAGCGTCCGTTTACTCCTAGGCCCAGCGGTGACGGTGCTCCTGTAGGGCGTCCTACCATCAAGTCCGCAGCAGCAGCAGCACCGCGTGTCCCGAAGGAACCTCTTCCTAAGCCGGTTAAGAAGCCTAAGCCGATCGAGGAATGAACCCATTTTAGATTTTAGATTTTAGATTTTAGGTGAGTGCATCACTTTCCCATGTGTGCAGTTTTTTACCAGAATTCTTGAATCTAAAATCTAGAATCCTGGACGCACTCGCGAGGAGCAGAAACCGGGTTTCTTGACCAACAACCTAAGCTTTCAGGCCCGCGCTAGGGACAAGAAACCCGGTTTCTGGGACCTGGTGCGTCCACAAATAATCTAAAACCGCCAAATCGCCAATCTCAAATCCTTTATTCGAGCCTCACTTGTGCGCCCCACAAATCTTGCGGGAGAAATACTCTGTCGGTGGGTAGGGGAGCAACTGGGGCCGTGAGGGTAAATTGACCCGCTTCAATTTGCTGCTTCAATTCCAATGCTACTTGCCGGGAGAGAAACATACTAGCAAGGGGGGCTGCCCGCACAGGTTTGCCCTCTATCAGGATGCGGCCAGTCTTTAATTGAGCGTAACTAACTAAACCGAATGTGGGACGAACGCGCCGGGGGATAGAGAAATCTACCACCGGCGCTACTATTTTTTTGTCTGATACTGCACAGTGGGCGACGACTGTTTCATTTAAGACGGGAAAGGGGATGCCGACTCCCAGCATCAGGGAGGGGCCGTAGTTTTTGAAGTAGCAGCCACGCACCCATTTCGAGTTCATCTGTTTGGCGTCGCCGATGAGTGCGAGGGTAGCGGCAGGGCCGATGGGGGTGCGGTTGGGCTGGCGTTTTTGCAGCGGGAAGTGCTGGGTTCCTTCCCAGGTGATGTAGCCCTGAGCGCCTCCTAGGAAGATGCGGGTGCCGATGCCGATGATTTCGAGGTCGGGGTCGTTGAGCAGGGGAGACATGGCTCCAAGGTTCGAGTAGACGGCGTTGCCGAGGTTTGGTTGCAGGGGGCCGAGGTAGGTGAACAGCGGGCGATCGCCCCCGTTGACTCCAACAATAAAGTTTTGATATGCGTTGCGGGGATTGAATAAATAAAACTGGTTGATTGTATCGCGGGTAATCGTGGTTTCAAAGGAGGCGCGGGGGTAGCAGTCTGTTACTTGCCCCAAGGCACGCAACTGCACGGGTTTCCCGGCAATCAGGTCTTCGATGACGTGTCCGCCTCCCCGTTCGCGGGATTCTTCGCCGTCTTCGGCTACTTGGGTGGCTCCCAGGTACAGGTCTACTGCCCCGAAGCCGGAGTAGGCTAAAACGCCGTCCAGCCAACATTGGCGGATTTTTATCGGCGGGTCGGTATGGCCGAGGTTGATGATTGCACCGGAGGATTCCATCGGCTCGAAGGTGCCGGTGGTAATCACATCGACTTCTTTGGCGGCTTGGGTAATGCTGGTTTCTTGAACTCTAGTTTTGAGTTCTTCGATTGTCCAGACTGTGGCTTTGCCTTGGCTGATTTTATCGTTGATTTCGTCGATCGATCTCATATATTTTAGATTTTAGATTTTAGATTTTGAATTGATTGATTTTGGAGGGATTTTGATTTTAAATTAATTTTGGATTGATGGAAGGTCGATAGAGCTGGTTGTTTGAGATAAAAGCAATATATTATTATAACTGAGATGTTGCACTATTCTCAATAAGGATTTTATGAACAGGCCAGATGCCTGTTCCGCAGGAAAATTCACTCTTCGTGAAACAGGCATCTGGCCTGTTCTGGATAATGATACAAGATGTAAATTATAACGGATACAATAACACTATCATAAATAAAATAAAGGGCGATCGCCATGACTCAAGCGATATTAAAACCAGTCAGCTTCGATGAATTTCTTGACTGGTATCCTAAAAATTCTGAAAACCGTTACTAACTGCACAATGGAGCTATTGTTGAAATTCCTAAAGCCACCGGAGAATATTCAGAAGTAGCTGGCTTCCTTGTCGCTGAACTCAACTTTGAAATCAGACGACTAGGACTTCCTTACTTCCTTCCCAAAGAATGCGTTGTCAAAGCTGATAACGAGCTATCTGGTTACGAACCGGATGCGATCGTTTTAGACAGGCAAGGAACGGACAGCGAACCGAGATGAAAAAAGGAATCTATCATTACAATGGGTAGTTCTGTCCGGCTAATTGTCGAAGTTGTCAGTACCAATTGGCGGGATGATTATGGCTAAAAATTGGTGAATTACGAAGCTTTGGGCATTTCTGAATACTGGATTGCGGATTATTTGGGACTTGGTGCCAGACGCTATATTGGCAACCCGAAAAAACCTACTTTTTCTGTTTACCAGTTGATTGACGGTGAGTATCAAGTCAGTCAGTTTCGGGGTAGTAATAGGGTTGTGTCACCCACATTTGGGCATTTTAATTTGAGTGCTCAACAGCTTTTTATAGCCGGCAGAGATACGGTAAAAAATGCGAGGCTTGAAGATAGTTAGTTGAGAGTGTTAGTACCACATTTTTCCTAATTTTATAGTGAATACTTCTGTACTATAACTGGCAATGAATCAGAACTGAAGTCATTATGAACCTTAACTATTGATTTTCAGGAGCCTCATTTTCAGCATGATCGGGGATGTCTGGTTTCTGTTCTGGTAAATATTTTTCTGGTAGGCTTTCGGCGACTCCTATAGCTTCATGTTTTTCATGGATAGCAGAATCGATTGCTGCTAAGGTTTTAGGGCTGGCACTCCACTGGTTTAGAATATCTTTAATGAGGGCTTCCCTAATCCAAACTTGAGCTACAACGGTGAGGGGGAGAGCTAGCAATAAGCCTAAAAATCCAAAGAAGGTGGCGAAGAATACTTGAGCTATTAATGTTACTGCTGGCAGCAGTGATACTTGCTGTGCCATGACGTAGGGGGTGAGGACGTTGCTTTCAAACTGTTGAATTAGAAAGTAAAGGATTAGGACAAAACCTGATTGTAAGGGAGAATCTAAAAGTGCGATCGTCATTGGGGGGATGACGCTCAAAGTGGGGCCTATATTGGGAATTAGGTTAAGAAATCCTGCTACTACAGCGTGAGCTAGCGGTAGGGGGACTTGCAAGACCGACAAACCAATTAAGCTCAAAAAAGCAATCACACTCATGCTAATGAGAGCGCCGATGACCCATCGACCGAGAGCTATTTCGCATTCATCTAAGATGCCATCGACTCGTCGCCGATAAAAAGATGGAAATAGTTGGATGAATGCTTTGCGGTAAGATAGAGGTTCTGCTAATGTCATCAATGTCAAAACTATGACTAGCAAAAAGCTGAGAATAACGCCTAATGTGTTACCGACAAAGGCTCCTGCACCGCCAACGAGTTGGTTGAATAAAGGTTGCAGTTGTTGCATGATGTCGTTAACATCAAGATTGGGCAGCCGCTGACCCAATTGTCCAGAAAAACGACCTTCAAATTGATCTATCCACTGATTTAATCTTTCTATTCCTTGAGGGGCTCTTTGGGTAAGTTGTTGAAACTGTTGGGTAAATGGCGGTACAATTATCAGGAATAAGCCTACGAATACGAGGATTAGGAAGCTAACTGATAAGAGTACAGCGATCGATCTTTTGAGTCCGAATTTTTGCAAGTAGCGTGCTAGTCTGTTTAAGGCTGTGGCTAAGACGACGGCCGCAAACAGCAGCAGTAGGGCCTGCCTGATTTGCCACAAAATGTAACAAGATGCGATGAGGGCTAATAAGCCCATCCACTGTCCTAGCTTCATTAGATTTTAGATATTAGATATTAGATTTTAGATTGAGGAATACGGTATGGGAAATTACTGCTTGCTAATTGCTCAGCAGCCCAGAAGCGATAAATCGCCTTTATATCAAGATACAGCAGATGCGCGCGATCGCATCTTTAATCAGATACCCCTACTCGGACATCAGTATAAGCAGCCTCCTCAATTCCCTTTGGCGAACACCTGCTGCGCTGTCAGCTTCAATTCTGGGAAAATTGGGGACTCAATACCCTCGCCCCCTCGGAACAGTTTGACTTGATATTCCCCCTCAATTAGTTGGTAAATCGAAAAAGTGGGTTGTTTGGGGTTTCCAATAAACCGTCTGCCGCCCAATCCTAGATAGTCTATAATCCAATATTCTTGAATACCCATTGACTCATATGCCTCAAGCTTTAGGGCATAATCATCACCCCAATTAGTGCTAGTTACCTCGACGATTAGGGGGACTGATGAACCCATTGTGATAATTGATGATTTTTCCCATCGCGGCTCGTTTCCAATGGTTTGTTCGTTAAGTACAATAATATCTGGTTCATACCCGGATTCCTCGCCCATGGGTTTGATGACGCATTCTTTGGGGATGAAGTAGGGTAGGTTTAAGCGTTCTATTTCGAGAAATAACCAGCCGCTGGTAAAACCGGCCACTTTAGAATGTTTACCTGTTGCTTTTGGCATCTCAACAATCTCTCCATTGTGCAGTTCGTAGCGGTGTTCTGAATTCTCAGGATACCAATCAATGAATTCATCGAATGTTACTAATTCTGTGATGGTTTGAATCATGGTGAGTGCCTCAACTTTGGTTTTGATAGCTGTACGGGGAATTAAGATTTTGGCAAAAACATAGTTTTTAGACCTAGTGTAGATCGATCGCACTTTTTGATTGTGTCTCTACTGCTGCTGGCGCGATCGCCCTAACCTATAGAATTCTTGTTACCTTCAAGCCTTTCTCGAACAACTTCTTGATAAAAAGTCTCTAAAGCTGTCACGCAAACTTTATCGTCAAACAGATCACCTTGTCGCTGACTCATGCGTTGTGCAATGTCTCGGCGCCACTTTGAATCTATACCCAACTTGACAGCTATTTGAATATATTCTTCTTCATTTTTGGCGATTGTGTCTGTTACTCCCAGCCTTTTGAGAAAGCTATAAGCATGAAGTCCCCGCATAAATTCTCCCGGACAAGTTACTATGGGTAAATTGCAAGCGAGCGCCTCCAAAGACGTATTCCCCCCCGACCAAGTAAAAGTATCTAAAAAAACATCAGACAGAAAGTTAATTGCTATGTAATCTTGTCGAGTTGGAATAGTTCGGAACAGACAGTAATCTTCACTGTCGAGATTCACAGCAGCAAAAGCACGCTTTAACCGTTCCCGCAGTAATTCGCCGCGAGGAAAAATAAACTGAGCTTGCGGAAGGCGGCGAGCAATTTCTGCTAAAATAAAATCATATTGTGGTAAGTATTTGAAAGGAGCTTGGCAGCACAAATAAATAACGGCATCTTCTCGCAGGTTAAAATCTGAGCGAGTTTGGGTTAATTGACCAACAATCGGTTTTGGGTAGGCAACGCCAATATTAGGCAACTTAATTAAGGTTTCTGAGTAGTGCAACTGTGCATTTTCCGGTTCCATCAATTCACTGGAAATAAAATAATCAATCGTCGGTAAACCAGAGGTTACAGGATGTCCCCACGCCGAACATTGCACGGGGGCAAGGCGCAAAGCTGCTACTTGTATAGTTGGTGCGTCCATGCCAATTTCCGGGAAGACAAGAATATGCAATTTATCATCAATAATTTGTTGGCATACGCCTTCTAGGTTGTGAGGAATGTGGCGAAATCGATCGCTGTATTGGCGAAATCTTTCTGTAATTGGATCGGGTTCGTCCCCCGTATAGTAACAGTAAATTTCAAATAGTTGGTGGTTGCAATAACGCAGCCAGCCAGTTAACCATAAAGTGCCGCTGTAAGAATGCAAATAACTAGAAATATAACCGACTCTAATTTTGCCATTTTCCAGCAGGGGAGGCATTGATTGCGGTTGCACCCACTGCGAATAGTTGGCGACCATAACTTGATGCACTAAATTAGCATACTTTGATTGCGATTCCACAACATTGTAAGCCTGATATGCTAGGTAAAAATTAGTAAAACTACTAAAACCCCGCAAAGCATTAATTTTGTATTCGGGAGTTTTTAGGGAGGTTTGCTGAATTACGTTTTCTAATCCTTGGACAAATCTTTTCCTGTAAAATAGGATTTCATCTGATGTGTTATAAATGATCGGCAATATCAAGTGTTTGAATAGTTGAAAAACATATTCATGGGGCAGTAGTTTCGTTGCTCTTTCTGCACTTGATATAGCTTCTTGAGTGCGTCCGTTTTGCTGAAAAATTTTGATTATTTGAAAGTGCATTTGTCCTGCTGTTGGGTAATGGTGGATGCCTGAGTCAAGAATCCCGATCGCTTCTTCGATTCTGTTGAGGTTTCTTAAACACTCGCTTAAGTTACTATACAGTTCTATATCTCCTATCTGGGATACTAAAAACCTTTGATAGTGCTTAATGGCAGCTTCGTATCTTCCTTGACGATAGAATTGGTTGCCGAATTCTCTCAACGCTAATGCTTGGGAATCAACAGTTATCTCGCTAAGTTGTTCCTGTTCCACTACTGGAATTTCTGCGGTTCCAGACTCTGCTATTGCTTGGTGATTTTCCGCATTCAACTTAATTCGATATTGAATCTGTGGCAAAATATCCTGCCACTGGCTTCGATTGAGGTTTTCTAATAAAATAATTTCTGGTTCGCAGCTAGTATCTAAATCTTCTTCCATAAAAAGATTCATCACAATCGCTGATAAAATTAGATTGGGATCTATTTCGGATTTTTCTAAACTTTCGCTCACATATATTAAAATAGTGATAAAATCGCAATCGGGATGATTTACCCGACTCCTAATAATTAGTTCTAACTCTAAATAAAGAGATTCTTCTGGTTGGTTCCAATCAGGAAAAATCAGCAAATTTAAGGGTTTCAGATTTAAGGTGGCTAGATCCATGTGATTGTCTGTCTCATTTATATTGCTGGGCATGGAGGGGTTTTGGTGTGAAAGTTCGATCGCCCCTGGTTTAATTTAACTCGTCTTTGGGGGCTGGCGATCGCCCTCCATCCCCTATCTTGGCTGTTGGCGCGATCGCCAGCCGAGGACGGCAGCTAGGATGATACTGGGGGTAAAGACGGCGATTAGGGCGTTGAATGCGGTTAAGGGTATAGAGATAATGGGGCCACCGTACTTGATGATGAGGGAGATTACAGCGGAGATCAGGAATACTTTCAGGATAAATCCGGTGTTGGTGTTCATAGAATTGGTCTTTGGTTATATAATCTGGTTTTGGGAGGGAGAAGAGGGGCGCTTCATTTCGGGATAGCTTCGGTCGCGCGGACTTGGCTAATATGCCGAGAAGCCATCGAGACACCATTATTGCAGGATCTCGGAGGATTGGGGGGCGATCAATTTTTCCCCAGATAGCGCGGCTCAGATGCCTTTCCATTCTAGAATAGGAATGTGCCATCAGCTAATTTACTAATATTAGGCTTGAGAGAGAATGGATAAGCAAGAATCAGACTTGATAGAGAAAATTCGTCAACAATTTGACAATGCTCCTTACCCTAAATTTGCCCTCGATTACTCTCCCAAAACAGACTATCAATCTCTCTACATTCATAATCTGGTAACAGCTTACTATTTAAGAAATCAAAAAGTTATAGAGACTGAAGGTAAAGTTATTTTAGACGCTGGCTGCGGCACTGGCTATAAATCCTTAATTTTGGCAGAGGCAAATCCCGGAGCAAAAATTGTTGGCATAGACCTTTCTGAAGAATCTGTTAACTTAGCTCAAAAACGGCTGCGACATCACGGATTTGAAAAGGCCGAGTTTCATGTTTTAGCCATCGAAGACTTACCCAGCTTGAATCTCACATTTGACTACATTAATAACGACGAGGTGCTTTATATTTTACCTGACATAGCGGTGGGATTGCAAGCGATGAAATCAGTCCTCAAATCCGAGGGGATCATCCGTACCAACCTGCACAGTTCTCTTCAGCGCACTAACTTTTACCGCGCCCAAGCACTTTTCAGGATGATGGGGTTGATGGATGAAAATCCGCAAGAAATGGAGATCCAATTAACCCGTGATATTATGAATGCTTTGAAAGATGACGTAAGACTTAAAGTAACTACCTGGGAAGGTAACCTTGCTGAAAAGGAACAGTCCATACTGATGAATTATTTGTTTCAAGGTGATAAAGGCTATACGATTTCTGAAATGTTCGCGGCGCTGAGAGTTGCTGATTTACAGTTTGTGAGCATGGTGAATTGGCGACACTGGGAATTGACGGACTTGTTCAAAGATCCAGATAACTTACCTGCATTTCTGGAGATGAGTTTGCCAGAAGTTTCTATAGAAGAGAGGCTGCATATGTTTGAACTGTTACAACCAGTTCATCGTTTAATTGACTTTTGGTGCGCTCATCCCGCGCGAGAGCCGTTGTTACCTGTTTCGGAATGGACTCTTGCTGATTGGCAGACTGCACGGGTGTATCTGCATCCCCAGCTAAGGACTGCTCAGGTACAAGAAGACTTGATTAACTGTATCAATGGTTACCGACCATTCGAGATCAGCAGTTATGTGCGTTTGCCAACCAAAGTTCCTATCCTAATAGAGAGTATTAAGGCTGCTTGTTTGCTGCCGCTTTGGGAAGGAGGTTGTTCTGTCACCGACCTAGCCGAACGCTGGCTAAAGCTCAGACCCATCCATCCCGTTACCCTAGAGCCCGCGAGTCACGAGACAGCGTTTGAGGAGGTCAAGGAACTTTTGAAAATGCTAGAAGCTTTTATATACGTGCTTTTGGAGCGATCGGCTTGAGAACGAAAAAAAAAATCCCGCGAGTGATATGAAGCCTGTCAGAAGTGGGTAAGTTATCTCTAAGAGTTAGAAATCAAGCATCCCACCCCTCTAGGAGAAACAACCAATGAAAACTGAATTTAAAGCCAGATTCCTGCAACACCTCAATCAAAAAAGACAGGATAAGGGTTTCACCCTGATTGAACTGCTGGTCGTTATTATCATCATCGGTATTTTGTCTGCGATTGCTCTGCCTTCCTTCCTCAGCCAAGCCAACAAAGCCAAGCAGTCAGAAGCCAAGCAGTATATCGGTTCCATGAACAGAGCTCAGCAAGCTAAATATGCAGAGGATAATGGCTTTGTAAAGGACGTTAATGATTTGGGTTTGGGCATCAAAACTCAAACTACTAACTATCTATACTCAATCCAACAGTCAGATTTTGCATCGGATACAAAAGCGACCAACTTCGCAACACCTGTAAATAAAAAGTCCCTCCAATTATATGCTGGTGGGGTAGCTATAGGTTCACAAACTGGAGCAGGCGCGGCTACACAGGACAAAACCACGTCAGCCGTTTTATGTGCATATGATGGTGAGGCTACTGCTTATAAGCCAGATCCGAACGCGGCGATCGGTTCTCGGTGTGAAACTGGTGGTACAGAAGTCGCCAAGTAAAAAAGGTATTACGGCTAGGAAGGTTCGATCAATGTAGTCTTAACTTTTTCCAAAAGTGGGTAGTGTTTGTATACACTACCCATTTGCATAGTTTCTAGAAATATTAGTTTCCCATATTAAAAATTTGACACCCTCTAACTTTTTAGACAACCCGGGATTGCCTGAACTACAAACTTTTCAGCAGCAAGCAGATAAATATGCAATGCAGGGACATTATGCTCAAGCAGCAAAGTTGTACGAGCAAGCAATAGAAGTTAATCCAGACACCAAATCTAATTACTGGCATTTGGGCTTGATGTTTCTGTTGCAGGAACAAGAAGCAGAAGCTCAAACTACTTGGCTGCTAGGCATGGCAGAAGGGGAACCAGAACAAGTGGAGGAGTGGACAGCAGAACTGATACAAGTGTTGCAAGCGGAAGCAGAGCGACGTAGAGGTATAGCAGACTATTCAGTAGCTTGGGTAATTCGGCAGCACATCCGAGAAATTAATCCCGCAGATATTAGCAACCTCTTGCACTTGATTGGCTTGTGCATCCTGCTTGAGACCTATACAGGAGAGGAACTGAATGCTCTGGGCTTAATCGATCATCTCCATTCAGAGCAACTCGCAGAGGCAGACTCTGAGCTATTAATGCAAGTGCTCAACAGTGTTTTACATTATGCTCCCCTGCACCCTTCGTCGCTCGAACTAGCGGAAGCCTGTCTAGCCCATGTCCGGGAACCTCTAGTTTTTATTGAAATTGTCATCGCAGCGTCGGTGGAAATTGCTCACTCGGCATTGATGCCGGGACTAGCAATAAGCTTTGCAGAGTTAGCTCGCACTTTAGATATTAATAATCTCGGAATTTTGCTACAGTTAGGTACTTATTATCAAAATGCTCAGCAATATGCTCGGGGTATAGAAATTGCCAAATTGCGCTATTCCTTATGCAAGCAACTAGCAGATAAAGTTTTTTCTAATCATCAAATTATGCGGGGATTGATGAGTGCAGGTGGATATTGGGAACAGGTATTACCGGTAATCCAGAGACACAAATCACTGTTGGAGTCACTGATCGGCGAACAACCAACATCACTTCACGCGACTACAGTCCAAAATCTGTTTCTTACTACCTTCTTTTTACCGTACTTTGAAGACAGTCCAAAAATTAATAAACCCATTCAAAATCAAGTCTCTCAGTTATGTCAAACTAATGTTGAAACCTATGCCAAGGAGCAGGCAGATCGATACAGACAGCGAGTGGCATCCAGTAAAAGCAATGGTACTGCTACTAAGCGTTTGAAGATTGGTTATGTATCGCATTGCCTCAGAAGACATTCAGTTGGCTGGCTAGCACGATGGCTTTTCCAGCATCATGATCGCGCTCAATTTGAAATACACGGTTATTTCCTGATCTATAGAAAGACGGAGGACTCTTTACAGGAATGGTTTGTCAATCATGTTGATAAAGCCCACAAAGGCGGTTTTTACGGTACTGAAGTGGCTGAGCAAATTTATCACGATGAGATTGATATTCTGATCGATCTCGACAGCATCACACTCGATGTGACTTGTGAGGTGATGGCACTCAAGCCTGCACCCGTTCAAGTCACTTGGCTGGGTTGGGATGCTTCAGGGTTGCCGGCGGTTGACTATTTTATTGCCGATCCCTATGTTCTGCCGGAGTCTGCTGAGGAATATTACAGTGAAAAAATTTGGCGTTTGCCTCAAACTTATATAGCTGTGGATGGTTTTGAGGTGGGTATTCCAGATTTGAGGCGCGATAGGTTGGGTATTCCGAGTGATGCTGTTGTATATCTTAGTGCTCAGAGGGGCTATAAACGCCATCCAGATACAGCGCGACTACAGATAAAAATTATTGCAGAAGTACCAAATAGTTACTTTTTAATCAAAGGTTCTGCTGATGAAGAATCAATTAAAAACTTCTTTTTTCAGTTAGCAGAAGAAGAAGGTGTGGCGGGCGATCGCCTGCGTTTTTTGCCAGAGGTAGGAGCCGAATCTGTTCATAGAGCAAACTTAGGCATTGCAGATGTAGTTCTTGATACTTATCCTTACAACGGTGCTACAACTACCCTAGAAACTTTGTGGATGGGCATTCCCCTCGTGACGCGGGTAGGACAGCAATTTGCGGCTCGCAACAGTTACACGATGATGATCAATGCTGGTATAACTGAGGGAATAGCTTGGACGGATGAGGAATATGTCGAGTGGGGGATACGCTTAGGGAAAGATACGGCTATGAGGCAACAAATTGCTTGGAAATTGCGACATTCGAGGCAAACTGCTCCCCTGTGGAATGCTAAGCATTTTACGCTAGAGATGGAGAAAGCTTACCAACAAATGTGGCAAATGTATCTGGAGAAACATCATTCGTAAAACGACTGATAGCAATGTATGACATAACTTGAACTGTGGAGGATAGTTAAGTGAGTGATGCTTTAGATGAGGTGATTGCGCCTCGATTGTCCCTTTGCATGATTGTTAAAGATGAAAAAAAGAATTTACCGAGATGCTTAGAGAGCGCTAAACCTTACGTTGATGAAATGATAGTGGTAGATACTGGCTCTCAGGATGGTACGCCGGAGATTGCTCTTCAATATGGAGCAAAAGTCGATTACTTCAAATGGTGCGATGATTTTGCAGCCGCTCGAAATTTTTCTCTTTCCTTAGCATCGGGCGACTGGATTTTAGTTTTGGATGCTGATGAAGAATTAGTTGTTAATACTGATGCGTTGAAAGAGGAATTAACTTCAAAAAGGGAAGTCATAGCCTATTTACTGATGCTAAGCGAAGCCAATGCTGTACAGGGGACAACCCCATTACACACACCCAGGCTATTTCGCAATCTTCCAGAACTTAGATATGTAAGTCGCCTACACGAATATATAGACTTAAAAAAATGGTACGATCGTTCAAACTTTTTAAGTCAGTTAGAAAGTTTGAAAATTCTGCACCATCCTAAAACCGCTCCTGAAGAAATCCAGCAAGAATTGATAGAGCGTGACATTGCTATTTTGGAACGAATCCAGCAAGAGGAAGGTATTAGCTTAAGACTTCTTTACAGCCTTGCTAATGTTTACGGGGCTACTCAGCAAGCTGAGAAAGCTCAAGAATGCTACGCTGAAGCATTTGAGCGACTTTTTCCACACTTGATGGAAGGGAACCCGCCGGATGATTTTGCTTTTATTCCCTCCCTGATTTTTACATTGGCGGGGCAGTCCTTGCAGAATCAAGATTATGAAACGGCACGGTTAATTTGTCAGCGCGGTCTGGAGTGGTGCGCCAACTATCCGCCTATAAATTACATAGCTGGAATGACTTTAATTAGTTTAGGATTTCCTCTGGGCGCTATTGCTTATTTTGAGAAGTGCTTGCAACTTGGTAAAGATGTCAGTTACTATACAGGAGAGCCTTTTGAAATCAGTTTTATGACAACTGATGCGGCCTGTGGTTTAGGTGCTGCGTACATTCAGATGAAGTCCTGGCAAGCCGCTATATATGCTTTTGAACTAGCGCTTAATTTTGATGAAAACTGTACAGACGCTCAAAGAAATTTAGAGGGAATTAAGGCTTTGCTTAATCAAGAAGTGTAAGGATGGAGATAGGTGGAGAAGTGGTTAGCTATCCTCTACTTTTAGGGCTGATGCCTGTTGGTTAAATTTTTCTAGTTCGCAACAATTAATACCTTTTGCTTCCAGAAGTGCGATCGCTTCTTTATTCTCATTTTCCAACAAAATTCGACCGTAAAGTCGACGTGTCAAAGCTAACCACTGAATTTCGCTCAACTGTCCAATCAGTGTAATTTCTGGGCCGTCGGAAACATCTAAATCTTCTTGCATTAAAAGATTCATCGCCACGCTTGATAAAGCGAGATTAGCATCTTCGTCAGAAATGTTACTATTGTCTACCAGTAAAGTCATCTTGCTTTTGTCTGGGTGAGTTGCGATCGCCCTCACTACTCGTTCCAATTCTAAACCAAGAGACTCTTCTGGCTGCGTCCAATCTGGAAAAATAATTAGATTAATCTCTTTCAAGTTTAAACGCACTAGAGTTGCGTCTATCAGGGCGGAACTAACCGTTTTCGCCATTTTTGACCAAGAGAACTTTTTGGCTTGTTCCAACCCAGCCGCAATCAATGAGTTGCGAACCTTCGGTTTTTGTACCTCGCAAAGTGCATCGGCTAAACCCTCAACGTCCTCATCATCCACATATAAAGCTGCTTCTCCTGCCACTTCAGGAATCGAGGCATTAGGACAAGTAATGACGGGACAACCGCAGGAGAGTGCCTCCAGTACAGGCAAGCCAAATCCTTCATATTTCGATGGATAAACCAGTGCAACAGCACCGGCATAAGCTAATCTCAACTCCTCATCATCAAGTTGAAGCTTGTGAACTACAGTACCTAATGTATAATTTCTAAACTCTCCTTCTAATAAAACTCCACTCCCCGTACATACTATTTCAAAACCTTGTTTACTTGCAAGTTGAGCAAATGCGCGGAAGAATAAAATAGAATTTTTATAACCAGCTCCACCACCAACCGAAATAAAATATGGTTTTGAAATTCCGTACTTCGTTTTAAAACTACTAATCTCTTCTTTACTCGCTGACGAGAAAAGATTTTTAACTCCGCAATGAGCTACAGTTACCGATTCTTGGGCAAGGGCTGGGAAAAACCTTGTTAAGTCCCGTGCTGTACTTTCTGAGATAGCAACATATGCAGAAGCATGGCGGATACCGTGATGCTTTTCCCTCCACATGGCTTCATCTAAATTCGTCGACCAAACTTCTGGAATCATGTCATATGCCATAAACACCGAAGGTGTTGATAGCGGTGTCGTGTAGTAGGAAGAGATAAATAAAACAGCCTCTTCTTCATCGCAGACTGCTTGCAGCATTTCGCGATCAGCATCGGTTGTTCCGTAGTTATAAGCTGCTATAGTACGGTATCTGATACCCAAGATTTTGGGCGCTGTTCCAGCCCTGTCAAGAACTACAATATGCTTAGCAAAACCATTTTCTGCCCATTCTTCTAACAATGAGGACCATACACGAGCTATCCCTGTTCTGTAAAGCTGGAAGAATACGCCATCAACAATGATTTTGGGACAAGAATTATAATACTTTCTTATAAAAATTTTTCTATTTTTAAAATGTAAAGCAAGTTGATCGATTCGTCCGTCTCGACCTGTAGCGTTTGTTATATGGCGAATTAACCGATTTGCATCAGGAACAGGGGTCAATGAATAGCCTGCCAATCTTGCCCGATGAGACAAGTCCACATCATCCCAATATCCAGGCCCATAGTCTTCGCACCATCCTCCCAACGCCTCTAACAAATATCTTTTAATACACAGCGCCCAACCTTCTAAATAAAATTCTCCTAGTTCATTTTGCGCTAAAGGTCCAGCTAAACCTTCGGCAGCCAAATTACACAAATATTCAATCGGTGAATCTATTATTTCCACGTCATTATTTAGGTGAATAATATACTCACCATTTGCTACCTTCGCTCCCTGATTGTTTGCTGCCGCAAAGCCTCTATTGGTCTCATTTCGTAGCAGCTTAATCTTCTGTCGCCTGCAAAATTCTTCCAATGCTGTTTTTCCTTTTGGTGCGCTACCATTATCAATAAATATTATTTCGGTATCGGGTAAGTATTGGAGATTTTGTTCCCACAGTTCTAACAATTCACTGTGATCCCACCAAGGTACAACTATGCTCGCTAAACACTTAACTGCACTCGTGAAGTAACCTTTACTTGCTTCAACCCAAAAGCAGCTCTGAGCATGAGACCAGTAATTACTAATCGTGATATTTTGAAAACCTGTGGCTTTCAGCAATTGTTGCAGTCGAGGCGCAGTAAAGCCCGTCTTGTGAAACTCGCCAGGGTGGGTCTGCAACCCAAATATAGTATCTAATTGCCAACCCCATCGTTCATCTTCTGGCTTAGCTAACCACTGCTGCATACACCATTCTAGATTTGGTAAATTCATCACCAATTTACCGTCTGGCTTTAAAACTCTTGCCCATTCTTGAAGAGCTAGTGGCACTTCAAATTTTCCAATATGCTCCAGCATATGTTCTGTAAAAATTTCATCTACAGAGTCACTTTCAAAGGACAGATTAAAGATATCCATTTGAATAACGCCTGAAGCATAAACATATTGGTCTATATTAGAGTATCCCTCCTTGATGTGTGTCCCACAGCCAATATGTAACTTTACTAAGTTGTCGTTTTGCTTCATAATTTCTTCTTTTTTGGAATAACAATTTTTTATCTTTTCTATTTTTAGGGAGCTGGTATGTTTCCCTACTAGAATCACTCAACTTTCCTTAAAGATCGCCCTCCTCTCCCCCTATTCTCCTGCCTCTTACTTTTTCCCCTTCGCCTGCCCCAACAGCGCCTTATAATCAGCTCTGTTGGGATTTAGCTTCACCAACTTCTCCAAAGGCTCGATCGCCCCCACCTTATTATTCATCTGCAACCGCACATTTGCTAACCCCTCCAGAGCCGTCTGATTCTGCGGTTCCCGCTGCAAAACCGTCTCATATCCCCGTTCCTGGGCCCCCAGCAAAGATTCCTGGGAAACAGCTACTGGAGCAGATTTTTGCTGGTGCTGGCTGCTCAAACCGCTGCTGAACAGACTGAAAATACCAAAAATCGCAGAACCACCAAACGAAACCATTGATACAAACGCAAAAATCTGCTTAGTTCGATCGCCCTTATTAACTGGACGAGGGCTAGATTTTTTCTGTGTACTTTCCATTGCTAACTCTTGGCCTCGCTGTTTTCCCGGTACTCCCAAAGCACCTATGTCTAGAATGCCCAAGTTCGATCGCAAAACGATCGCCCCTCACCATTTAAAATTGGAAACCAATTTTAGCCCCACACAAAATCTCATATTTGTCAAGGACATTTAGGTGACAATAACACGCGGACGATCGAGATCGATGAAGCGCGATCGCACCCTTACTTTTTAGCCGTTACTCTCTGACATTTCGCCAAACCGAGATCGGTAACGCGGTAGCAAAGATGTGAGTTCAGGAGCACGCTGGCGTTCCGCTTCTAGTGCTGAGGCTAATTCCTCAGAAAGCCGATATAATTTTTCTTCTAATTTTGTTGCAGTCATGCCGATCGCTCCTTAATTATGGTTATTTTTAATCTAAAACGCCCTTGCTGACTGGATTGTGCAATCAAAATGGGATTGGATTAAGGGCCGAAAGGCCGATCGACCTTTCACACCTTCAAATGCCATCAGGATCGATGCCTTGGCTTCTCAAGTATGCCATTAGTCGATCGGCCCTCTGGCGTTCCTCTTCGGCCCTCTGGCGTTCCTCTTCGGCACGCTGGCGCTCCTGTTCCACCCGTTCCGCACCCCACAACAGCAAATTGCCATTCTCATCCCACCAGCGCAACCAATAACCCGTTCTCTGAGATTTTTCACCTTCCCAAACCCCCAGAAATAAACCCATCGATTCTATCCAGAATCGCTGATTAGCATCCGGTTCTTGCAGTTCGTATTCTCCCGAAGTCGAGAGTCTGTACACTTCCACTACTCCCGATTTCGGTTCAAAAATTACATAAATCGGCACTTGCAAAATTCGCTCATAAAACCGCCATTTTCCGTAAGGATATGTCGGTTTATTTGAATATTCACTGCCGTCAGTATCCGATAAAAACTCCATCACTACAGCAGGTACTTCTCCCTCAGCATTGCGCGTATAACTGCGGCGAACTTCTCCTGGTTCTGCTGGCAATACCGAGGGAACGTACACCCAATCCGGGGCTTTTACTACTGTTTTGTCGTTAACTTTGGCACACAGTCCAAAATTGGAAGCTATTAGCATTGAAGCTAGGATAAATCCTGCGAGATCCAAGGCTTCTCGGAGGGCGGCGGCTAAAAGTGGTTGGTCGATGTTTTCCACAGGCTCGTCGGGTAATTTAAAGTCGTCTGGCAATTTTTCCCAAGTCACAATATACTGAAGTCTGGTTGCGTTCGGTTTCGATAATGTTTGCGTCATTGGTTTTCCTTGTTTCGAGTAAAAGAGTTTTTTGTTAATAGGAGTTGGACAATAACTTTAAGGCAGGGTGCGAAAGGCGCACCTTATTAACTAGCTGTAATCGGGGTGGGTATTGCGCTGATTATTAACTAGAGTAGCTCGCGAATCTTGTGCAATTGCGGTTATTCAATGATACCCTGTTTTAAGGGGTATTTTATGGATCTACTGCTTCTGCTGACCTGGCCGTTTTAGAAGGTATAACAGGCAATTTGGGCTGTTTTTGCAAGCTGGGAAATCCCGGCTCTACTGATTGATTTCTGGCAGGCGTACTCGCATTTACTTTCTCAGAAAGGGGAGCTAATGTTTGAGTGACTTTAACTTGCTGTCGCAGTTGTTCTGTCGAGCCTAACAAGCCTCCTAATCCGTTGAACAACCTGCGAATATTGTTGCGGAAAGCCGGATCTCCCGTCAAATCATCCACGTCGGAAGTAATTTTTTGCACGTTCTGAAATGTAGCTCGTGCAGAATCTAGAGTTTGCTGCAATAATAGCAAAGTGGCGGGATTGTTTACCTGGCTGGATAAATCTCGCAAATTACCAGAAGCTTGGGCAGCATTCGCTGATAAAACTTCTAAATTGTTCAGCAATTGTCCTTGGTTGATGCGATTTATTGTCGGACTCAAACTGCTAACAGCTACGCGCAGTTCCTGACTGCTTTGATTGATGTTATTCAGAGTTGAGACTAAACTGGCGCGGTTGGTTGTTACTAAAGAATTGAGTTGGTTGGCTGTTAATGTAACTTGATTGGCTGCTTGACTTACTGAATTAGCAGAATTTATCGCAGCGGCAGATACGGCTTTTGTGGAAGTGTCCGCCGTAGCTGCCACTTTAGACACATCAGCGGCGACTGCTGATATTTCTGTCTTGAGCGATTGATTTAAGGTGTTTGCTTCTCCCTTTAATGATTGATTTAAGGTGCTTGCTTCCCCCTTTAATGATTGATTTAAACTTGCTATTTCGGTTTTAACAGATTGATTTAAACTCCCAATGTCTCCCCTTACTGATTGATTTAAAGTTTTTATTTCCGCTTGGGCAGTTTTAGTTAAAGTCGATAAATCTTGAGTAAGTTTAGCTGCACCTTTAGCTGTGTTGGCTGTATTCTCGGCAAGAGATTTAATATTGTTGAACAGCGCGGGGTCGGTGTAGAAATTAGCTAGGCGGACTGTGGATTTAATTAGTTCGTCGATAGTGACTCCAGCTTGACCTTTTAAGCGCGAATTTTGGCAGATAATCTCCGAGGGACAGTCGGCACTAACGGGATTGGCGGTAAGTAATGATTCTGGCAAAATCGAGTTGGGGGTAATGTCGATCGACGATTCGCCAATTAAACCCGATTTATTCGCTTCGATCGTAACATCCCTGGGAATCACTAAAGTACCGGGGGAAATCTCCAGCGTCACGTCTACGCCGTTGGAACCCGGTTTGAGGGCGGTAATTTTACCGACTGCCACCCCGCGATACCTGATGGGCGTGCCGATTTGCATTCCTTGGGCGCTGCCAAATTCTACGGCGAATTTGTAGCTGCGGTTCCCTACCTGCACGCCCCGCAGCCAGAGCACTAAGCCACCAAATAAACCGATTCCTACTAAAATTAAGAACCCGACAGAACCTTCTCTTACAGTTCGCGATCGCATATTACCTCCTTAGTCATTAGTCATTGGTCATTAGTCATTGGTCATTAGTCATTGGTCATTGGTCATTAGTCATTAGTTATGGGTTATTAGTTATGGGTTATTAGTTATTAGTCATTGGTCATTGAGCATCATTTTTAGGGGATGACCCGATAGATTGTAGGTATGAGTTTAATTGAGGGGCTAAGTCATTAATGATTGCTGTGAATGTATTTACTTGTTGAACGGTTAAAAGGTTTCGAGTGTAAGCTCGTCTCAACCAGTGTTGAGTTTCATATAAAGAACCTCTAGCTATCTTGACAAAGCGTCTGTTGTCTTGATAACTGCCTCGTCCCACTCCTTCTGCTATGTTAGCACCGACGCTATCGGCTGAACGGACAATTTGTTTGCCGATCGTATCTTTGGCAAATGGCTCCCAAGTCTTAACAGTTTGCCAAATTTCATCTGCTAGTCGTTCTGATAATTTATAAACTCGCAATTCCTGAAAACTTTTTGTTGCCATATTACCCTCGACCTTAATGACTAATAACTAATGACTAATGACTAAGGAATAATGACAATTGACTATCCAAGCGCTTGAATTGGCCCAGTAACACTGCCACTAAAAAATTGTCTGATCAGCAAATTATCTGTCGATGCAATGTCATTGACAGTTCCCTCCCATTGCACTTTGCCTCGATAGAGAAACACGATGCGATCGGCGGTGCGGCGGATGGTACTGTCTTGGTGAGTGACGATCGCATAAGTGCTGCAAACACCTTGGGCCGCCTGCAAGTCCCTGATTAAATCTTCAATTACCGTCGAAGCGATCGGATCTAAACCCGCCGTCGGTTCGTCGTACAGCAAAACCTCTGGATTATCCCTGTCATTATCAGGATTCGCCATGATCGCGCGGGCAAAACTTACCCGCTTCCTCATTCCCCCAGACAACTGCGCTGGATAGCGTTCGCCAATTCGCGGCAAACCCACCATCTCCAACTTTTCCTCCACCAATTCCCGAATGCGGCGGCGCGGCAGCTTAGAATGCTGGTAAAGTAAAAAACCGACATTCTCCTCCACCGTCAGCGAATCAAACAAAGCCGCTTGCTGAAACACCATCCCAATTCCGATCGGATCTGCCACGTCGTCCACCCATCCGACCCTGCGCTGTCCCTGAACAAAAACCTCACCGGCATCCGGGGCCAACAAACCTGCAATTATCCGCAGAATCGTAGATTTCCCCGTCCCGGAAGGGCCAATAATTGCCAGGGCCTCTCCCCGATAAATCCTCAGATCGACTCGATCGAGGATCGGGTTCTGGCCGAAGGACTTACTTACCCCCTTGAGTTCGATTAGTGGCTCAGCCATAAAATGTTATCAATAAGTTATCAGTCCTCAGTCCTCAGTCTACCTAATGACTAATGACTCCTGACTAATGATTAATGACTAATAACTAAAATTGACTGGCAAATCAAAACTCTCTTGTATTGTAAATTTGTCAGATCGATCTGTTCCAATACCATTAAGACTAATTAACCATGTCAATTAGTTCACTTCCTAAAGCCCTCCGCGTCTTGGCTAAAGCCAAGCAGGTTTTTGCCCAATCCAGAAATCCTTACCCCCCTTCTTTGCGGAACGGGCGAGTTCACCAGTGGTTTAAGTGGTTAGCCCCCGGGCTGTTAGTGAAACGGTGGCTGCTGATCAGTGCCAGCGGCGTGGTACTTGCCACTTTGGGTTTAGCAATTTGGACTGGGATGACTCCCATTTTCTTCTTATTGCAATTGTTGAGAAATTTTTTGGCGTGGATTGCGGAAGTTATTCCCAATTACGTGTCGGGGCCGATCATCATTGCTGGCGGGATTTTGTTAATTCTGTGGGGGCAAACTCGCAGTTTGAACTCTATTACTCAAGTGCTGATGCCCGAAGGGAATGAGGAATTGGTCGATCGACTTCTCAACCACCGCCGCTTGCACCGCGGCCCGAAAATTGTGGCAATTGGGGGCGGTACCGGTCTTTCTAATTTGCTCAGGGGATTGAAGGATTACAGTGCCAAAATCACTGCTATTGTCACGGTGGCGGATGATGGGGGGTCTTCCGGCCGGCTGCGGCGGGAAATTGGGGTATTGCCACCCGGAGACATTCGCAATTGTTTGGCGGCTTTGGCAGATGAGGAAAAGTTATTGACTGAGTTATTTCAATATCGCTTTCAGGCCGGTGACGGTTTGATGGGTCACAGTTTTGGGAATTTGTTTTTGACGGCGATGAGCGATATTGCTGGAGATTTGGAACAGGCGATCGCCGCGAGTTCTAAAGTTTTAGCAGTTAGGGGAGAAGTGCTGCCGGCCACTCTGAGCGACGTTTCTTTGTGGGCAGAACTGGCTGACGGCCGCAGGATTGAGGGGGAGTCCAGCATTACAAAAGCTAACGGAAAAATCCTCAGAATAGGCTGCACTCCTGCTAATCCTCCGGCGTTACCGAAGGTGGCCCAAGCACTTCGGGAAGCGGATTTTATCATTATTGGGCCGGGGAGTCTTTATACGAGTGTCATTCCGAATTTGTTGGTGCCGGAAATTGCTGATGCGATCGCCAACAGCGAAGTTCCGCGCATTTATGTGTGCAATATTATGACTCAGCCGGGGGAAACCGACGGATACAGTGTTGCAGACCACATTCGGGCGATCGATCGCGCTTGCGGCCGGCCCCTGTTCGATGCTGTAGTAGTTCAAGGCAAAGTCCCTTCTGCAAAGGCTTTGATCCGCTATTCTCAGGAGAATTCTTATCCGGTTGTGCTCGATCGAGAAGCCGTAACGCAATTGGGGCGGCGAATTGTCATCGCAAATGTGATGGATGAAGATAAAAATACGGGTTTAATTCGCCACAATTCTCAAAGGTTGGCGGGGATGTTGCTGCGTTGGTACGGCCGCGCGCACAACATTTAAGCTGCTGACTGTTGACTGTTGACTAATATTATTGGTTATTGGTTATTGGCAGCCGCCAGCGAGTAACAAATAACAAATAACACATAACAAATAATAAATGACTAATGACTAACTATTGAAATGAAAACTTTGCTTCCCGATTCTGAGGCTACGCGCAAGTTTGGTGTTGCGTTAGGTCGAGCGCTCCCCGCCGGCACTCTAATCTTATTACAAGGAGATTTAGGTGCGGGCAAAACTACCTTGGTTCAAGGCATTGCTGAAGGTTTAGGAATATCAGACTCGGTTGAGAGTCCTACTTTTACGCTGATTAACGAGTATTTTGAAGGGCGAGTTCCGCTGTATCATCTAGATTTATATCGATTAGAACCCGAAGAAGTGGAGGCTTTGCACTTAGAAAGTTATTGGGACGGGTTAGAAATGGATTTGGGAATTGTGGCGATCGAATGGGCGGAAAGATTGCAGTACAAGCCAGAAAATTATTTGCAAATTTCTTTGAGTTATCTAGATAACTGGCGGCAAGCTGAAGTAATTGGTAATGGCGACTTATTGGATTGGCAATTGGAAGTTTGAGAAAAGGCGATCGAACTTACTGCGTCGGACGGTTGACTCCAATCAATTTCCCCCTCAAAGTTTCCTCACCAGCAATAGCATCATTGATGCCTGTTGCCAACCTTTCTAGATTTTTATCGTCTGTACACACGATAATAGCAGCATGATTTGGTTGTTGAGTATGCAAGCGAATGAAATGCCGACGATTTTGCGTCATAACCGCCCGATCGTTATTCACAGCAAAGGCTAATACTTCGGGGTCATCATCTCCCGCATTTCCTGCCTCTTGAATAGTCAGGGCATCGTGACCAAAATTTCGCAGCAATGCCACAACAGGAAACGGGAACTGTTCATCTGCATAGAAACGTGCCATAAATTATACTTCCTGCATCATTGCTGCTGCTTCTTCTCGGAGTGCTGTTTCAATTTCTTCTGAGTTAGCCTCAGCATAAGTCCAGACATTTACTAAGTTTGCAGCATTCAACTGGGGATAAAATTGTAGAAGTTCAGCATCGCTTGAACCTTGACGACGTAAACTCACGAACAGCCAAACGGGAAGTCGAGTTTTGGCAATGCAAGCATCGCCGCCACACACGTCGGGAGTCTTGGTAATTCCTGGCCAGCTATTGTTTAAACTTTGGGTTAAAAGCCCGATGGCTTCAGCTTTCTCAGTCGGAGTTAAGGCCAGGAGTTGTGTTTCTAGTTCTTGGAGAAGCATGGGTAAAATCGCCTTTGCGATGCAGGAATACCCAATTATAACACTTGAGTCAAATCCATGCTTACTCAGCGTCAAATGTCAAGGCTTCTCCCCTCACATTTGTATCCAATTTACCATTCTCAAAAACAACTTTTCCTCCCACAACAGTCACAACTGGCCATCCAGTCAAACTCCAACCTTCAAAGGAACTCCAGCCGCACTTGCTCGCCATCTCTGCTCCGATCACCGGGCGGTAGTTCTCCAAATCAACTAAGACTAAATCGGCGTCAAAACCCGGAGCAATCGCCCCTTTGTTCGGAATCTTATAAGCCTTAGCAACAGCCGCCGACATCCAATTAGCAACTTGAGCAACTGTACATCTTCCCTCTACTGCTTGCGTCAGCATCAAAGGCAAAGAAGTTTCGACTCCGGGCATTCCCGACGGCGTATTTGGATATTCTTGAGCTTTTTCTGCTAATGTATGCGGCGCGTGGTCGGTGGCGATAAAATCAATTACCCCGTCGAGTAAAGCTTGCCAAAGTATTTCGTTATCGCGGGGCTCGCGCAAAGGCGGATTCATCTGAGCTAAACTGCCAATAGTTTCATAAGCGCTGGTATTTAACAACAAATGCTGCGGCGTAACTTCTGCTGTCACCCAACTCGGTTTTTCCTGGCGCAAAAACTCAGCTTCATCCCCCGTTGAAAGGTGCAGAATGTGCAGTCGCCGCTGATATTTATTAGAAAGTTTTACTGCTAGTTGAGTTGCCAATAAAGCTGCTTGATTGTCTTGAATTTGCGAGTGAACTGCAATATCGGAAATCCCGGCAAATTCCTGACGCCTCTGGTTGATTCTAGCTTGGTCTTCTGCGTGTACCGCAATTAGCCGATCGCCCTTGGCAAAAATCTGGTCTAAAGTTGCTTCTCCATCCACCAACAACTGCCCGTGCATCGAACCCATAAACACCTTAATTCCCGGAGTCGGATTCGCATTCAACAAATCCGGCAAATTCTCTGGCGTTGCACCAATAAAAAAGCCGTAATTCACCAAACACTTCTCGGCAGCGCGACTTAGTTTATCATCTAAGGCAGCTTGGGTTGTGGTCAGAGGTCGCGTATTCGGCATTTCCAGAAACGATGTCACGCCGCCTTTAGCGCAAGCACAGCTAGCCGTAAACAAGTCTTCCTTGTGTTCTAAACCCGGTTCCCGGAAGTGTACCTGGGGATCAATTACTCCGGGTAACAGAGTTAAGCCTTTCGCATCTATTTCTCGATCGCCAGATTCGACAATTTCCGCAGCAACCTTGACAATTTTGCGATCGCAGATTTGCACATCTCCTACCAAAAACTCACCGTTGGGCAAAAGAATGCGAGCGCGACGGATTAACAAACTTGATTTGGGAGTCATAAGATATCATTAATTGAGTAAACAGCGTGCTAGCATGGAAGCATTATTAAGTTTATAATTCGTATCCAGCTCAGTCACTACAATACACTATGACTCGTCTAGACAAGTCAGCCGACGAAAAACCTCCGCAAGACACCGAAAATCCTTGGATCGAAGGAATTAAGACGATCGGCTTAGCAGCATTTTTAGCCTTTGGTATCCGCACCCTGGTTGCCGAAGCACGCTACATTCCCACCGGCTCGATGCTCCCAACCTTACAAATTAACGATCGATTAATTATAGATAAGGTCAGCTATCGATTCCAAGAGCCCCAGCGAGGAGATATTATTGTATTTATGCCTCCCGATCCGGCTAGTTTGTGCACGGGACAGCCGCCACCGATCAAAGATGCCTATATCAAGCGAGTGATCGGACTGCCGGGGGACAGTGTGGAAGTCAGAGAAGGAAAAGTTTTTATTAACAAGCAGCCGCTACAGGAAAAATATATTGAAGAAATTCCGCAGTATCCCTACGGGCCTGTAGTTGTAGCGCCAAATTCTTACTTGGTACTCGGCGACAACCGCAACGCAAGCTGTGACAGTCATTATTGGGGCTTTGTACCCAAGCAAAATATCATCGGTAGGGCAATTGTGCGTTTTTGGCCACTCAACCGCACAGGTTCGATCGACCCCACGCCCCTTTATCCCGCTAAAAATTAGCTCTAACGGAAGGAAGAAGGAAGAAGCAAAAAAGCCCATTCAATAATAGCAATGATTTGGGTGATTAAGAACATCCTAATCGTCGTATCGTTTGCTATACAAAACGCTAAGGATATTAGATCCCCGACTTCTTCAAGAAGCCGGGGATCTAAGCTGACTGGCTGGATCAATTCTCAAATCTAAAATCTAAAATTTAAAATCGCCTGGCGTTTCGCGATCGAGAACTTTCACAACTTTGTTATACATCTCCTCAGCTTGTTGCGGCGAATTGCCGATACTCGTCACTCCCAATTTGCCAAACTCCGACAAACAACCCATTAAATGAAACACACTGCCCGTCTCTGTACCGCTGTCAAAGTGCAGTTGATTGTCCGCAATAATATCCATCAAATCGTTCGGTAATAATCCCCGATAGCGCTCTTTTTTCAAATTGTCCGAAGCGACATAATATTTCGGACGGCCCTGCTGGCTATAAAATAATCCGGTAGTACGCTCGTAACGACCGTTTGTTAACAGTTTCAAAGCCATAAACGGATGAGTTGTGCCTCCTTTACGTAAGTTAATTTCTATTGCTTGAAGATCCCATTTTCCGTCGGATTGCTTTACAGCGAGAAAATCTACTCCAAATCTTTCTAAAGCGCCTTTTTTAGCTAAGTTTTGCCCGACTTTCCATCCCAATTCTTGCAACGCCAGCCGGTAAGATTCGTCCGCCGGAAATCGGCAACCCAAGAAAATTTGGCCGTCTGGGCCTCCTAAAATCTGGTCGTGAGTGGAGAGGATTTCTACTTCGCCGCTGGGAATAATTCTGCCTTGAACGCTGGGGGAGAACTTTTCTTCTCCTTCGATAAATGCTTCGGCAATTGCCCCTAATTCGGGAATGCGGCTGCTAAAGTTGTCCCAGGTTTCGCCTTTGGATTGAAAGCGTAAATTATGGAAGTGATCGCCAATTGCCTTTGCTCTTTCTGTAGGCGCTTTACCTGCCAGGGACTTCAGGTCTAAAATTGCATTCCCTTCCCCCGAAAAACCTTCATTTAACTTAATTACGATCCGCTGCAAATGTGGCTGCCGTTCCCACAACCCTGCGGCAGCTTCTGCTAAATCTTCCGCATTCCAAACCAACTCGGAACCGTCAGGATAAGGCACGCCACATTCTTGGAAAATTTGCCTGCTACCGCTTTTTGTTCCCCAGTATAACAGATCGGGATCGCTGGCCCACAAAGGAATCCCCAATTGAACAGATAACTCGCGTTCTAAGGGCGTCGAGTTATAACAAACCATATAAGATTTTTTCGGCCGTACTGCTTGACGAATGCGCTCCATCAAGCGGGGGCGCTCTAAAATTTTCTGGGTGAGGGATTTGGCAGAAGCATCGTAAGCACTGAACAGCAAAAGCCGATCGCGCGCGTGAGAAAACGGAATTCCCGGCAGCAATTGCAGGTAATAATCCACAATCATCGGGTGCAAGGGCTCCGAGGTAATGTAAATTAAGCGCGTGTGGGGATTTCGCAGGCGAATCAATGAAAATAAATGTCGCTCTTCGTAGTGGTAAGCACCCTCAATTTTCCGCATTTCTTGCTGATCTAAGCTGACAGAAGGAATGATAATAATGTCACAATCTCCGCTGTCGAATTCTTCTATCGCTCGCCAACGCTCGCGTAATTCTGTCTGAAGATTGCGAAACTTCTGCGCGGATTCGGAAGATGATTTATTTAACTCTTGCATTGCTTTTTATCCTAAGTATTCAAATAATTATTGCTGATCGTGCCGGGTGTGTCAGCCCCAATATTTGAGACAACTCACACACTTTTTTGTCTAACGCACCTTACCGGGAGAATTGACAAAAATGCCAAAATAGTGATTTAAGGTGCGTCAGTCGAAATATTTGAGGCCACTCAAACAGTTTTTTCTGCCCACGCCCAAAAACCGATAGCGTGCCACGTAATCCTATCGTGAATATCCAAAAATTTTAGACCAAAGTTTAATCTCCCAGATTCATCTGTGGAATAAATCTAAAATCTAAAATCTAAAATCCACTGACGCACCCTACTGGGGACGATCGTCTATTTCTCTCAATCTGCTCTAAGAAGCTCGCCGCGCTCGAAAAAGTCTGGCATACTGCAATATTGGCTCTAAGCGGCGTTGATTTTGCTTGAGAGCCGATCGCAATTTTTCCGAGGGGCGGAACACCAGGGGAGCCGAATATTTGTTCAGCATCTCGATTTCTGGCGACTGGCTCATCAGCATCAGCCGCACGTCTTTGTCGAGCAAATAACTCAGAGACAGCAAATCTCCCATGTTCGTAAAATCGTTGCCGCGATCGCTAATTACAATTGTATCTTTAATCGATCGGTTAGCTATCGCCTCTTTGTTAATAATTTTCGCAACTTCAGCATTAAAATAGCTCAAGTCTTTGCTCCACCAAGTATCAGAAAAAGCGCTGACAGTACAGGATGCTATACTTGCTGTAAAGACCAGGGCTAAAATGACTTGCCAAAACCGCTGCTGAGTTTTCACGTTACTGGCGAGCAAGTAAGCAACTGCTAGCTGCACTCCCGGAAAGCACGAAATCAGATAACGGCTGACTGCCGAACGTTTGCCACCTAGGATGAGATCCGGTAAAGCCAGGAGCAAAAAAGGTACAAAAATTGATATTACAATAAACAGCCAAGTTGAACTGCTAGTGCGGCGGCAGATTGTGTAAAGGGCTGCCGCAAATAACAGCCAAAATGGCAATCTCAGCAGATAAGTCCAAATATTATCAAACCCGAAGTCGAAGTCAAAAAATAAAGCTGTAAAGCTGAGTGTCCACAATTTGACAAGATACAGCCAACCCGGAGATACTCGCGTCCAATCTGTCGTAGCTGATGCTCGTCCCAGGTTGGTCGCCAGCACGTAAATCCAGGGGATATACAATATTAAAGCTGCTGTTACTGCTAAGAAAAATTGGGAATTAGTTACGTGACCGGGCAATTTTGTTTTTTTGACAAACAACCAGTAAGAAATTATAAAAACTCCGTGTCCAATGAGTGTTAAACTGAAGAAAGGATGAGTGTAGAAACCAAGGGCGATCGCCAGCGAGTAAAATACCCAATTTTGCCAATCCCGCAACCGCACTGCTCTCACCAGCAGCCCACTGCTCCCAATAACTGTGGCTGTCAGCAAACTGTACTGCCTTGCTGTCTGAGCAAACAATATATCAAAGGGTGATAAAGCCAAAAGTGCTGTTGCTAATAACGCAGCCAAATTCGAGGCGAAAAGTTCCTGAGCTAAAGCGTACATCAAAGGCAGCGACAGCAAACTCAATAGTGCTGGCAAACTGCGAGATGCTGTTAGAGAACTGCCAAATTGCTGCATCGACCAACGAGCCATGAGAAAGTATAAAGGCGGATGCTGCGGGTCTTCTAGTGCTAAAGAACGAATGGTGTCTGCTTCTGTACTTCCCGGTTTAATCCGCTGATATTTTTGCAATTCTGGTGCGGGAAAAATCCGGTTTTGGAATAGTTCGTCGTCAATTTCTTGGCGGGTGAAACCAGCGGCGCGGATTGATGTGTAAGCTTCGTCGTGCCAGTACAGTTTGCGATCGATCTCAAAAAACCGAAATCCGATACCAAGTAAAATGCCGATCGCCAATAAGTTAATCAACCAGCGGAAATTTTTGCTATTGACAGATGTGTCTTGATGTGTTGTAGATGCCATGCTTGTCCTAATTGTGGCGATTACTTGTTACCAGGCTCTGCCTGGTAACACAGATCCGGAGGCTCTGCCTCCAATTTTAATGTAAGCTTTTCGAGGCAGAGCCTCGCTTACATCGGTTCCCAGACAGAGCCTGGGAACCAGTTAAATATCTTCTACATCTTGGGCATTCTGAAGGCGGGAGCAGGCTGAACCACCCCAAAATCAAGAATCTTCAACCAAATGCTCCCAGAACCTCCAGACCCCAAAAATAACTGCTAACATACGTGTTGTACAGTTAATCAACAAGCTCCGCAAGGGGTCTACCCGCGTACCGCAAATGGCAAAAAAAGAAGCGTCTATAAAAACTTCCACTGAAAACTCAGAAAAGCAAAAAGCTCTAACTTCCGTACTCTCCCAAATCGAGCGCAGCTTTGGCAAAGGGGCGATCGTCCGATTGGGAGACTCCACTCGCATGAGGGTAGAAACCATTCCCACCGGAGCCCTGACACTAGACATTGCTTTGGGCGGCGGTTTGCCAAAAGGTCGAGTTATTGAAATTTACGGCCCGGAAAGTTCCGGTAAAACCACTCTAGCTCTCCACGCGATCGCCGAAGTCCAAAAATCCGGCGGTATAGCAGCCTTCGTCGATGCCGAACACGCCCTCGATCCCACCTACGCCTCAGCTTTAGGCGTGGATATTGAAAATCTCTTAGTTTCCCAGCCGGATACCGGCGAAATGGCCCTAGAAATAGTCGATCAACTCGTCCGTTCCGTCGCCGTCGATATCGTAGTAATTGACTCCGTAGCCGCCCTCGTCCCCCGCGCCGAAATCGAAGGCGACATGGGCGACTCCCACATGGGTTTGCAAGCGCGCTTGATGAGTCAAGCTTTGCGGAAAATCACCGGCAATATCGGCAAATCCGGCTGTACCGTCATCTTTCTCAACCAATTGCGGCAGAAAATCGGCATAACTTACGGCAACCCGGAAACCACAACCGGCGGTAACGCACTCAAATTCTACGCCAGCGTGCGGCTCGACATTCGCCGCATTCAAAGCTTGAAAAAAGGTACCGAAGAATACGGCAACCGCACGAAAGTTAAAGTTGCTAAAAATAAAGTTGCTCCGCCTTTCCGCATTGCCGAATTTGACATTGTATTTGGCAAAGGCATTTCTACTTTAGGCTGTCTGACTGACTTGGCCGACGAAATGGGAGTAATTCTGAAAAAAGGTTCTTGGTATAGCTACAACGGAGAGAACATAGCTCAAGGACGAGACAAAGTGATCCAGCACATGGAGAAAAACATCGATTTCAAAAATGAAATTGAGGAGCTAGTTAAAAAGAAACTTGAGACAGGTGCTCTGGTTTCTGCTAATTCTGTCGCTCCTATTGAGGTAGATGATGTAGATGATGTAGATGATGTAGATGATGTAAATGATGAGGTAGATGATGTAGATGGTTTGGACGAAGAAATCTAAGTTTTTTAGTCCTCAATTATTACTCGTTTACTGGTTGTTTACTGATTGTTTACTCGTTACCAGGCTGGAGCGAAAGTAACACTCAACAGCTACCTAGAGCCTCGAATTTAATTTTCGCTCGCGAGGCTCTTCCTCTAGGTATCGGTTCCCAGGCTCCAGCCATAGAACCAGTAAATTGACCGGACATGATATGAGATCGGGATTGCCGAATATATTGCGGATTGCTATACTTGTACAGTAAGTAGTACAAGTGTCAAGTACATGAATATTGTTTCTTTTAGCGAAGCGAGAAATAACCTCAAGGCTGTTTTAGACAGAGTAGTGGAAGATACGGACTATACCATCATCACTAGACGAGATGCGGAGGATGCGGTGGTGATGTCGCTAGAGTTCTTTAATAGTTTGCTGGAAACAGTTCATTTACTCAAATCTCCCGCCAATGCTGCCCATTTGGAGCGTTCTATCGCTCACTTTAAGCAGGGGAAAGTGGTAGAGCGAAATTTGTTGGATGACTAGAAAGTTAGCCTGGACGGATGAGGCTTGGGGCGATTATTTATATTGGCAAGGGCAAGATAAGAAAACCTTAAAACGAATTAACAAGCTAATTGAGGCAACAATCCGATTGCCGTTTGAGGGGATCGGAAAGCCCGAACCACTGAGGGAGAATCTGGCTGGTTTTTGGTCGCGGCGAATTGATGATACGAATCGATTAGTTTATGCTGTGGATGACGAGTATCTAACGATTATCTCTTGTCGATACCACTATTATGATTGACATCCTCCTTGGCAGGCTGTAGCTATGGTGCGGCGTTTTTGTTTAACAGGAAAGTCGGCGTTTTTTTGAGCAGTTTAATTTTAATTTTATGACGATAGCGAGTTTCTATTTAACGGGCGAGCGTAACTTTTGTCACGCTATGTAACTTTTGCAGGATAAACAGGGATGAGAGGGTACTCCTTTGCATGGCAATTGTTATGCAGTGATCGATTGTTTAGCAGTGAAGCCACAAAATAACGCGGACTTTTTATTTAAATTGCATATTCGAGGCGGGCGGGACGCCCACCCCACTCATTGTTTTATTGTTTTTTGACATACAATTTAAATCCACAACAGCTTATCCCAACAGAATTGTTTTCAAAATACTCCTTCTAAACTGGATTCATGTCTTTTGGTCAGCCGCGTGGCTCTGACAGCGGAACTGGGAGCCTCTCATATTTGTAAAAATACTTCTTCTGGCTCCTTCCTTCTGCCTTCTGCCTTCTGCCTTCTGCCTCTGGCCTCAAAACTCCAATTTTGGGCTTGGCTGCTTTCATTGAGATGCTCCCTACTTACGATCACTTATTCAGGCATAGAAACTGGCTGAATGTATTGAGAATTAGCGCGCACATAACAGCCTTGTCTTGTGAGCAACCAGGGTTGACCGTTCGCCATCGTAATAGCATTTGCTCCCCTGAGTTCAGCAGCAACTGTATCTTTATCCGCGCGGTAAACTTGTTGAATTGCTCCGTTTGCGGTCTTGCGACAGTTGAGTTGTCCATCTCGCGAGGTGACTCGCCAAGCAGGCCAAGTTACAAAACCATTTGTTGGACTCGACCAAGTATTAGCATTGCTAGAAGTATAGTCGCCACTTGCATTAGGACGCGGTAAAGCTTCAACTAAATTTACTTTAAATGTCTGGCCAATAGAAGGACAATTTTCTCCTGCTTTCACCTTCCAAGTAACTTCGGCTCCCAATTGGCTGCTTCTTCCAACTTGACGCCTGACAATGGCAATATCTCCAGAACAAACAATTTTTCGGCCAGGGCCGGTCGCACTGTCTTTGAAAGTCCCATTGTAATAGTAAGAGCCTGCTGCTCCTTCGGAACGGGTAATTTGAATATTGCCCAAAAATTCCCGATTGCCTACTTTGGTCAAGTAAAAACCGCTGCGATTGTTTCCTTTTTCTGACAAGTTTAAAGTAGTTTTACCGTTAGGATTAACATAAGTGGTAGCGCTAGCAGCAGCGCACCAAATTAATGACACAACTCCTGTGGATAACAAAATGGAAAGTTTTTTCACCGCAACACCTTGTATGATATGAATCTCTACTTTATTTATAGCTGTTGGTGAAAATACTTGACCAGTCGCTCAAATGAGTGACACTCATTTGAGCGACAGCGCACTCGTCTGACCCTGCGTGCCGACTATCCCCGGCATCAACTCTGCATAACTTCACCTTGCTTCAGCTCTCTTCCACTCTCTTCACTTGTATGCACTTGCATCACGATGCCTACAAGCTTCAACTTCTGACTCATTGCAGGTTCCAATAATTAGCAGCAGAATAAATTTATATACGTAAGTAAGGGGGTTCCAATCACCGCTAAATACTGTGGATTTTACGGCTACTCCCCGGTGGGTCAAGTTGCGATTACAAACACTAGGGCGATTTTTACAGGTAGCAGATTTCCAATCTAAGAATACTTGTAAAGAAATGTAAAAGCTCCTGATCGCCGATTGGTTTGACAGAAAGTACGATTTTTAAGCGGAGTCGGTAAAAAAAGTAGTCTTGATTCAGCGCAAAAATGAACTTGACCAACACAAATTAATTTGCTCGAAACTTAAATCATTGTTGAATGGATAATAAATTATGGCTGACGGTCAATTAGGAGTTATATTAAAGATGGCTCAAACCATTAATCCTCAAATTGAGAGCGCTCGACACTTTGAAATAGACTTGGCAAAATTGCGCCAACTGCCAGCAGGAACATTAGGGTGCGAAGTGGCGCGATTTCTAGACGAACAAGGCTTTGAGCCGATCGCATCGGGAGACTGGATTCAGCGAAACCACGACGTTTAACGGGTTCTGACTGGTCTTTCAGCTTCAACAGAAGATGAATTTATACTTCAAGCGTTTACTCGTGCTCAAGTATTTCTTCCTTCTTGTGCGATTTTAGTGTTAGTTGGACTGATCAGCGGCAAATGCGTGATCGGACAAATTATCAAAGGCTTAAAACACGGAAAATTAGCCACTCGGTTAATTAATTGGGACGTTGCATCTGATTGGGAAACTTCTTTATATGAAGTTCGAGAAAAACTCGGAATTCTACCCTTAATTGATTAGATTTTCACTCATTACCTCATTACAAAAGTATGCAAAGCACAAGTTACAAACCGGAAATTAGCCTGAGTCCGCGGGAAAGAGCGATCGCGCAATTAGTAGCCCAAGGCCTGCCCAACAAATGTATTGCCAAAAATTTAAATATCAGTCACTGGACGGTTGCTACTTACGTGAGGAGGATTTTTATCAAACTCGGTGTTTGTTCCAGAACTGCGATGATTGCACTGCTGATCCAAGAAAATTTGCTCTGGGACTAATAAATAAGTAGGGTGCGTCAGATATTAAGAACGGGCAAGATACCCGTTCCACAAAAATTCAATCTTCTTGTGGAACGGGCAAGATGCCCGTTCTTATGTGCAAGCGTTAATTTTTTTCTATGCCGAAGCCACAGAAGGAGAAGAATTTCTCAGAAAACTCAGCAATTCTCGATTCACCGTTTGCGGCGCTTCCTGCTGAATCCAGTGACCACAGTGAGGAACTAATTTTAACTTAAACGGAGCCGTAATTAATCTGTCTAAACCTTCTACAAGTTTGTGGCTCAAAAACGCATCTTCTTCTCCCCAAAGTACCAAAGTAGGCACTGTCACAGGTTCTAATTTCTGCCCCAAATTCCAAAGCCTCTGCGGGTGAAACATCTGCCGATAATAATTGATAGCGGCGGCTAATACTCCCGGCTTTTCTAAAGCAGTCTGATAAATCTTAGTTTCCTCAGCGCTAAAAGATCCTTTGCGAACAGCTTGTCCTTGAAAAACATTGTGAACAAAATCTTTCAAGTTTTGCCGGATCAACAATTCGGGAAGGCCGGGAACCTGAAATGCCAAAACGTACCAACTGCGGCGGATTTGATCTAAATTGCTCGCCATTTCCTGCACGAATCGCTGCGGGTGCGGAGCGTTTAAAATTGCCAAGCGGTTGAGTTGTTCAGGGAATTTTTGAGCTAAGTGCCACGCAATCGCCCCTCCCCAATCATGACCTACAACGTGAGCTTTTGTATAACCGAGGCTCGAAATCAAACCGCGAATATCCGCGCTCAGCGTATCTAAATCATAGCCGCTTTCCGGCTTGTCGGAATCGTTGTAGCCCCGCAAATCCGGCACCACAACCTTGAAATGACGCGCTAAAGCAGGGATTTGATGACGCCAAGAGTACCAAAACTCTGGAAACCCATGCAGGAGGAGAACGAGCTCGCCTTCTCCTTGAGAAACGCAGTGCAGGCGGATGTTATTGGTTTCGACAAAGATGTGTTGCTGTTCGGAATCTAAAGAATTCATAGTTGGAAAGTTAGACTTATTTTCGGGAAGTACAGAACCCGCCGACTGGTAGCAGGCTAAAACTTCCCAATGGTGTTAATTTTTCTACTTTTATTGTAGCTGCTTTTCGGTTCCCGTCGGTGCAATCTAATGAAACTTAAAACTTGTAGGGTTTTTGGGTGCCCTGTCTTTTAGGTGTAACTTAGGTGTAACTACTGAGGTTAACTTTCTCACCTTAAATCTGTTGTTTTAACAGCGGCGCAAGCGATTCAATAATAGCACAATTTCGTCCGTTGCCGATCGCATTTTTGCAGTCGATAGGTCAGATTGATTGACGATAATGCTAAACACCAGCGGCTCGTAATTCGGAACTTCGATATATCCCGATAGCGCCGAAACTCCGCTCATAGTTCCTGTTTTAGCTTGCAAAATTACGCGGTTTGGTGTAATATTAAAGCGATTTTTCAAAGTGCCGCTCTCGCCAGCGATCGACAGTGACTGGCGGTAAATCGATGCAGCAGGTGAATTAGCCATCAATCTCAAAGTTTCCACCAAGGCTTCTGGAGTAATTAAATTGTGCCGAGACAAGCCGGAACCGTCGGCCAATATGTAGCTGTTTGGATTTACTCCTAATTGAGTTAAAACTGTCTTTAGCTCTTTCAAACCGCTTTCACCTGTATTCTCTTGTGGCACAGGCATCTTGTCTGTAACTTTTCCCAGCAATCTCAATAAAACTTCTGCATAAAGATTGTTGCTTTCGCGATTAGTTTCTCTCACCAATTGGGCCAGCGGCGGCGATTCAACGGTCGCTAATTCTTGATTTAAATTGCGAGAAGCCGATGCAACTAAAGCCTGTTTAACAGGAATTCCCTCTGCTGCCAGGGCTTGTTGAAAATACTGCAAAAAATTATTAGCGGGGTTGACAACGGCGACATAAGCTGATTCAGGTTCGCCACCAACTTTCAACTGTCCACTAACTCGAATTATAGGTCGATCGAACTCCCGGCCAACTTCAATAAACTCGGATTCGTTTTGAGCGACGGTAACAGTATTGTTCTGAACTTGCCACTGATTTGCCAGCTTTGGTTCGGCAAAAGTAACTTTCAGAGGTTGCCCAAGAGCCTGCGGGGACAATAGAAGGTCGATCGCGTTTTGATTGAAAATTAAACTGTTAATCGGCGCTCCGTAGCCAGCTTGCGCGTCTTCCCATTCCCAATTCGGATTGACTGCACTGCCTTGAAAATAGCTGTCATCGCCAATCAACTGGTTAACTTGACTGATTCCCCGCTGCTTCAACTGCTGCGCCAAAGATTTCAACTGAGCCTCAGCAATGCTCGGATCTCCCCTGCCGGCCACGTACAAACTGCCATTTTCGCCGCTGTAAACCGATGTCTTAATCCGAAAATCTTCACCGAGTTTCTGCAAAGCAGCCGCTGTTGTTAGCAGCTTGGCATTTGATGCTGGAATAAAATATTTTTGGGCGTCGCGGCTGTAGAGAGTAGTAGTAGAAGATAGAGGTTGAATCAAAATGCCCCAGCGCGATCGACTAAATTCGGGACGATTGGCGATCGCATCTACTTGCGCCCCCAATTCCCCAGGACAAATATCCCCAGCAACCGCCGAAGTTTGAGCCGCAACCGCCGACGGACGCCCCAGAATTAAGACTAACAAACTAAGCGCAATTCCTTGGATTTTCACAGTGCCAGTTCCTTAACAATAACTATTAAAATTAGATGCGCCAGAGCTTGGAAGTTTCACCGAATCAAGTCAATATTAATAATAATAACGCGCATGAATTCTCGGATTGAACAGCGCCTCTACAGGTTTTCCCCCTTTGAGGTGCTCTTCCACAATCAACGGTACATCACTCGGTTTAACTCGACAATACCAAATTTCGTCCGGGGTAACTCGCACAGTCGGGCCAGTGGTGCACTGTCCCTGACAACTACAGGCCTCCACTTTCACCCCGGCAACTTGTTGAGCTTCAAAAGCAGCTAGCACTGCTGCTGAACCATTTTTCAGGCAAGATTGATACTGGCAAACCAATACACAGCGGGCTTCTGATTGGGAGTCTGGTTCTGAGGTGGGAGATTCTGGCATTGGTAAGGATTTATCCGCTCTTTAAGATATCTTAACAATCTTGTCAGGCCGATCGCTCGCCGGAGTCCGGCAAAGGGCAGAATTTTACAGTGCGATCGAAAAAACAGCAAAATTCTGGCATTCAAACTTTTTCCTTCCTTCTACCTTCTAACGAATCCCTTCAGCAGAGCTGCCTTTCTTCAGTCTGTGTCACGCTTTGCCTATATGATCGATTTAGAGCAACAACTCAATCAACCGCTAATCATGCCAAAAACAGTAGCCGATGTAATGAGCCGCGAGCCGATTTTGGCGCGACCCGAAATGCCCTTGAACGAAGCGATTAAAATTTTAGCCGATCGACGCATTAGCGGTCTTCCCGTCGTAGATGAGAATGACTTGTTGGTAGGAGTCATCTCCGAAACCGATTTGATGTGGCGGGAAACCGGCGTAACTCCCCCCGCTTATATCATGGTGCTTGACAGCGTGATTTATTTGGAAAATCCATCTCGTTACGAGCGAGAACTCCACAAGGCTTTAGGACAAACAGTAGGAGAAGCGATGAGTACAGAGCCAGTTACCATCGAACCCGACAAATCTCTGCAAGAAGCTGCCAAACTGATGCACGATCGCAGCATCCACCGATTGCCAGTGCTTGATACTGCGGGCAAAGTAATCGGCATCCTCACTAGGGGAGATATTATCCGAGCGATGGCTGCCGAATCTTAAATTAACTGTTGCAGTTCCAGGACTGTATCAGAAAATAAGTCGTGAAGCGAAGCTATCCCGTAGGGAATCGCTCCTTAAATCTCGCTCGCTTTTGGCAATTACCAATTACCAAATCTAAAATCTAAAATCTAAAATCTCAAATCCGATGAGCATTACCCCTGAGTCTGTCGAACAATTGCTGAATTCCGAGGATTTTGGCGAAAGACTGCGAGCAGTCAACCAACTGCGGCAACTAGAACCCGCGATCGCCTATAAACTGATTCAAATTGCGATCGGCGACAAAAACGTCCGGGTTCGCTACGCAGCAGTCAGCCAATTATCAACCCTCGGCACGCAGAATCTGGCGAACGCTTTAGAGGTACTGCGAAACAGCTTGAACAACGACCCCGAACCCGACGTGCAAGCAGCAGCAGCCGATGCTTTGGGCGCATTGAAATTAACCGATGCTTTAGAAGATTTGCAGCAAGTTTATAGCAGTACCTCTGAATGGCTGGTGCAACTGAGCATCGTCGCGGCTTTGGGAGAAATGGGAGATCCGAAAGCCTTTCCGATGTTAGAAAATGCCCTGAATTCTGAAAACGAATTGATCCAAACCATTGCCATCAGCGCATTAGGTGAATTGGGAGATAAACGGGCGCTGCCGCTGCTGCTTCCCTACGCTTCCAATGCAGATTGGCAGATCCGTTACAGAGTCGCCCAAGCTTTGGGGCGGTTGGGCGGTGCAGAAGCACAGACAGCTTTGGAAATTCTCGCCAAAGATGAGGTTGAACAAGTTGCTCAGGAGGCTAAAGCCGGACAAGAAAATAGTTTGAAATCTTGAGATTGCTTTGGCGATCGCGAACAACCCTGCACGCTTGTGAATTTTGAATTAATTTAGAATTTTTTGTGAAGATTCTACTAAAAAGTCTGTTCGCGATCGCACACATATTTCAGAAACCCGGTTTCTTCCTATATTTCTTGTTCCTATCTGCAAAACTCGTAGAAACCGGGTTTCTAGCCAGCCAGCCAGCGGGCTGGTTGCGTAGCGTAAACCTTACTAATCAGGAAAAATCTAAAATCTAAAATCTAAAATTGTATTGATGCCACGGGCGATCGCACATTCCTTGAAAACTCTCCTCAAAGTCGATCGCACTCTTCCCAATCCAAACCAGAGTCTGCCTCTTGACATCCCCACTTTGACAAAAGCTATAATTAAAATAAATACAGTAGCGGCAGGGATTAACACAATTCTTAAATTGTGTCCAGCCAGCTAGCGATCGGGGAAACTATCGTTAAGACGGTAAGCCATCTACCAGCAAAGCCAAGTCTTAAAACTCTTGATCATCCCCATGCTTGAACAACTACAAAATTCAGGTTCTCAGTCCTCGGACATTTTACCAGGAGAGCGATCTGCCTCTCAAGTCGCACCAACTCCAACCAATCAAAACTTTATTTATAGAGTTTTAGAACTTACAAACATCGAACGCAGCAAATTGAGTTTATCACCGCTAACCTTAAATACTCAGTTACTAAATGCGGCGGAAAATCACAGCCAAAACATGGCACTGCAAGACTTCTTTTCGCATACCGGAAAAGATGGTTCGTCATTCACCAGTCGCATTACTACAACGGGCTATAAGTTCTCAGCGGCAGCAGAAAATATTGCTGCTGGATCTTCTACACCCGAACAAGTTGTATCATCGTGGATGAACAGCAGCGGCCATCGCACTAACATTCTAAACCCGAATCTCAAAGAAATTGGGATTGGTTACTATTTCTTAGCCGACGATACTGGCACAGAAAATTTCAATCACTATTGGACGCAAGTTTTTGCGACTTCTCTTGACGGTAGTGTCAATCCCGCACCGACACCCACACCTACTCCCACACCTACTCCCAACACATTGGTATCGATTACTTCGCCAATACCCAATGCTATAGGGGACGGCAGCCCGACGACAGCACCCAAAAATACAGCCAGCGACGGCAATTATTTCCTCTCAGATAGTGCCGATAGTCAAATACCGACAAATGCTGCGGGATTGCCAATTTTTGCCCTTTCCGGCAAAGACAATATCACGGGGGGAGAAGGTGCTGATAGCATTAATGGAATGCAAGGTGCGGATACAATTAATGGCGCAGGCGGCAATGACAGCTTATCGGGTGGCAAAGAATCGGATTCAATTGATGGCGGTGTTGGCAATGATTTTATCAGCGGCAACAACGATAACGATCGACTAATCGGATCTGACGGTAACGATACTATTCGCGGCGGCAAAGAAGATGATATCTTAATTGGCGGTAACGGATCCGATTTGTTAGCGGGCGATCGCGGTCAAGATATGCTGACCGGCGGTGCTGGAAATGATACGTTTATCTTGGCAGGAGGTTTGTCTGCGGCGGCTACTTTAATAAGTGCAGATGTAATCGTCGATTTTGGGGCTGGGGATAACATTGGTTTGACGGACGGTATCGGGTTTGCCAACTTGACTTTTGAAGCTGTGAGTTTGCAGTTGGATGGAGGTGCAAGTGTCGCTTCTACGGCGATTAAGTCTGGCAGTAATTATTTGGGCATCGTGCAGGGTGTAAGTCAAAGTCAGCTTACATCGAGCGTTTTTGTGAATGGGTAACGGGGAATCGGTAGTGTAAAATTTCACTTAGGCAGCTTGTAAGGTGCGTCAGTTCGTAGGGATTGGATGGGTAGCCCAGATTGTCGAAGCTGACGCACCCTACTACTTCAGTTGTTATAGCAATTCTCCACAGTGTTGCTACAATTTGCATCATTACTAAGAGGGGTAACTATGAAAAAAGTAGCCGTGTTTGGCAACGCTGGAGGCGGTAAATCAACTCTCAGCAAGAGATTATCAGAAATCACTGGTTTGCCACTTTACCCTTTGGATAAGATTAAATATCAATCTGGGGGCGCTGAGGTTCCCAATGAAGAATATAAGCAGATCCATGAGAAAATTTTGGCTACTGACCGATGGATTATAGACGGTTTTGGTTGTATGGAAACCGTCTGGCTTCGACTCAACGAGGCAGATAGTCTGGTTTTTGTCGATCTGCCCTTATACGTGCATTTCTGGTGGGTGACTAAACGGCTGATTACAGGTAAGTTTATACCGCCAGAAGGCTGGCCGGAAAAGAGTCCTATCTTGAAGGGTTCAATTAATAGTTACCGCGTTCTTTGGTTGTGTCACAAGTATTTGACTCCCAGATATCGCGAGTATGTCGATCGCGCTCAAAAAACCAAAAGTGTTTATCACATCAGATCCACTGAAGAGATTTCACAATTTTTTGAATCGATATTGCAAAGGACTAATGACTGTTGACTGTTGACAGCCAGGGGAGATGCCCCAAGGATGAGTATAGGTTAAGGTTAGGCTTTAGTTTCATAGGACTCGGTTTGAAAATTCAAAGTTGGTAGGCTATCCAGCAGTCTGGTACTAGGTGCGTTGGCTTCTGAAACGGCTTTCCTAACTAATGAGCGATCGCCAAACAACAAATCTATATACTGACTCTAATCGCCTTTCTCAAAAACGTCAACGAGCGCGCCAAAAATCACCGAAATTTACTTTTTTGAAAGCTACAAATTCGCTCTGTCTTCAGCTTTTAGTCCGCTACTGATTTAATAACCATTTCTTCTTCGAGAAATAATCTATGTAGCAAGGCCGAAGCAGTGATGTAAAATATATTTTACTGTATGTATAATTTATACGCAGTTAGGTATATCGCATCGGGAGAGGACACGCTTGTGATTCAAAATCAGACTACATACTACACAACTGTACAAGACAAAACTGTTGCCCAGCTTCTGCTCAAGTACCTCGAACTTGAGCAAGTAAATAAACTATTCGGTCTTCCAGGCGGCGCACTCACGCACCTATTAGACGAACTAAGCGAGCAACAAGATAAATTTGAGTATATCATTTGTCGCCACGAAACTGGGGCGGCTTTTATCGCTGATGGTTATGCACGGGTAACGGGAAACTTAGGGGTGGTTTTGGTAACTTCTGGCCCTGGTGCCACCAATGCTTTGACGGGAACGGTGAACGCTCACAATAGTAACTCGGCGCTGTTGACTATTACTGGGGAAGTGCCAGAAGTTTATTTTGGTAAAGGTTATCTTCAAGAAGGAATTGATGCCAATCTAGACATTGATAATATTTATCGCAGCGCCTCGCAGTACAGTGCTGTAATTACTAATGCGACCAATTTCCAAACGCTGTTTTCCCAAGCTTTACGGGATGCGCTTTCAATTCCTAACCGCGCCGCTCACATTAGCCTTCCCGACGATGTTGCTGGGAGTACGGTTAGCAATGTCCAAATTCCCAATAGCCCTGATAATTATCGCGCCATTCCCGATGCTTTTAGCCCAGGGAAAATAGAGCAAGCTTTTAAGTTGCTGTTGTCAGCGCAACTGCCGTTATTTTTCTTGGGAAATGGCTGTCGCCGCGCTTTGCAAGATGGCGATCGCCTGCGAAAATTTGTAGAGTTTGTTAACAAATTTGCCATTCCGGTGAGGACAACTCCCGACGCAAAGAGCATTTTTCCAGAAAATATTTAGTTATCGCTGCGAAATTACGGTTTGGCGGGTTGCGAGTGGCCTAAGTATTATTTAAACCCGCAACTTCTTAACCCTCTTTTGTCACTTTCGGGAAAAAATAATCAGGAACGCTTAGAGCATAAGACTTTTACCAAAAATCCTGATTTCAGCTATTCTGTTAGAAAATAAACGCTCAAATGCTCGCTATATCTACAGTTAAAAATTTGGCTCTTATTTTTATTTTCCCAGAGTTACCGAAGAGGGTTAATCCTAAATTACCATCACACTACGATGCACTGATGGTTTGGGGATCGAGTTTGGGTCAACTGGCTACTTCCAAATAGGACTCGATTTTGATTCCCAACGGGCCTTTTATTCAAGTTGACTTGAATCAAAATGCGATCGCCCGTTCTTTTCCGATTGAATTGGGAATTGTGTCGGAAGTTGGCCGCGCGATCGACTACTTGTGCGAGTTAGGTCAGCAAGTAAAAGCTGATGAAAAAGGAATTGATTTCCGCAGGCGGTTGATCGACGAAATTAAAAGTACAAAATCTCCGTTCCGCAACCCCGAAAAACGAGACTCGGAAGCTTCCCCTATTTTTCCTCAAGCGTTGATGAAGTGCATCAATGAGATGATGCCAGAAGACGGACATTTGTTTATAGATTGTGCTAACTGCGTTGGTTGGTCGGTGCATTATATTGTTGCCAATCCGCCTTTGCAAATGCACAATTCGCTGGCAATGGGGTCGATGGGTTTTGGTACTGCTGCGGTAATCGGCGGTAAAATGGGAGCGCCGTATAAAACCTGCGTTGCGATTGTTGGCGATGGTGCGTTTATGATGCACGGAAACGAAATTTCAACAGCCGCGCAATACGGCGTTGGCGCAATTTGGGTGGTCATGGACAATAACGACTTGGGGATGATTAGCCAGTACATGAACCAGTTTTGTCCTAAACCTGGAAATCCGGGATTTTGGAAAGATTATTATAAAAATGGTAATCCCAATTTGGCGCAGTTTGCCGCAGCTTTGGGTGCTGATGCTTTTGATATTTAGAGTCCTACTGAGCTGAGAGAAGTATTTCCCAGAGCCATGAAAAATGCACTAGAAAATAAAAAACCGCAGGTAATAGTTGCTCACATTAATAACTATGAGGTGCCACATTATTATCCACCTTCACAAAGCTGAGTGATAGGAAGATCTGGTTGTAAGTTCCCCAATTTACAGCAGATTCCACGTTTATGAAGTACACTGCGATCGCTCGCGATCCTAGTAGTAGGGACACTCCCATTGGTGTCAACTTAAGACTAAAACCCTTGAAAAATCTCGCTCATACCCGAGTTTAGATCCCCCTAAATCCCCCTTAAGAAGGGGGACTTTGAGAAGGCTCTTGTCCCCCCCTTCTTAAGGGGGGCTAGGGGGGATCTAAGTTTAATGGTCAAACAGCATTCTGTGACTGGGCTTGAAGTTAAGTTGGCACCTATGGGCTCTTGGAGTGTCCTTACCTCTGCTTTAATTATGTGTAGTAAAAATTCAAAAACCCGCCCCGTCTACTACTTGCGCTTCAGCAATAGTGCGGCTGTCTTGAGTTCAGTTCCTAAACCCAGCAATACTAGGTACTCCGTTTTAATCTCGCGATAGAAATAGGCAAGATTTACTGGAATGCTTGCCAGTGTCATGTTGGCAAAAGTTTCTAAGGTTTGCAAATATTGAGCAGGCGCGATCGCACTCGCCCAAGCATCCATGAGTACAGTGGAAGCTTGATGGGTAATTAAAGCAATGTCAGCACCCCGAAGGCCGTGACGTTCTAACAGCCGATGAGTCAATATCGGCGGTTCTTTTTCTATAAATTCTACAAACGCTTGCTGACCCTGCGGTGTAATGTGAAAGTATGGTCTGGTGTAAATTTGTTCGAGGTTGTTTTGAAAATCCAAAGCATCAGGCGCGATCGCATCTGGTTGCATATACATACAGCCATATACTTTTGTATACACCGAGTTTTCAGCGTCCACTAAAGTAAATTGCGATGGATCTCTGAGCTCACCCACCACTGCCGCCCCCGCTCCATCTGAGGCACTAATACTTTGGGGGGTATGATAGCTCACATAGCGAGTCCAGTTGCAGCCACATACAACCAGTGCGTTTCTCACTTGCCTCGCCCGTACTAGGGCATTTGCCATCAACAGCCCTGTATTAAAATTCGTGTATTCATCGTTAATCGGAAATATCCAAGTTGTGGGCGACAAACCCAGTTGTTGGTGAACTTTAGCTAGTCCATTGGGTGTGAGATACTCAGAAACCGAATCATAGCCTAGTAGCGCGTCAATCTCGCCGATGTTCAATCTTGCATCCTTTATAGCTACCAAGGCAGCCTTTACCATAAGATCCGTCACACTTTCCCCTGAGGACAAGACACGGCGCTCCTTGTAGCCTTTAAACAAATCCTGATCCAGTACAGGATGTTGTTTGAGCCAGTCAAATATCGGGTCATCATTAGTCCGAATCTGTGACGGTACCGCATAGCCTGTGCCGATGATAGCAATGCCATCATAGTTAGCCATAGTTCAACCCTCCTCTGTCACCCAATCGGGCGGTTGCAGGCCGAAGTGGTCTTGCAGTAAAATTTCGGCTGTAGATAGCGCTCCTTCCACCCACCCCTGACCATCTGAATAAGCTTCACCGCAAATATACACCGGGACATTCTCTTGCGGGTGGACGATTTGGGGGATAACTTCCCAACTTTTGGCGTGGATATTCCAGAAATTAACTGCACCGCCATAGGGATCGTCGCCCCAGTCCATATAGACAGCGCTGTAAGGTTCTGGAACCCCACTTAATCCGTGCATTTCTTGTAGCTGGCGCTGGATCTCTCTCACCATTGCGGCTGGTGCTTTGTAATGATGCCAGTCGGGGGAACCGGAGTAGTCTGAGCCATAGTAACCTGCTTTCGTCTCAAAGGGCGGTTCTTCTTTTTTGTCCCGCAGTCCTTCCCAAAAAGTGACATTGAGGGTATCGTCGTAACTTGCCAACAGCACTGAATTCTGGTTTTGTCGATCGGCTTTGAGCTGTTCTCCTTCTGTGCCCGAATAGTAACATTGCCGCACTGGTAGGTCGGTAACAGATCGCCCTTTCGTGACTTCAACCTTTTCCCACCAAGGTGTGTGGTAGGAGACAAACATTTTAAACATAGGCACTGGTGTCACCGTGCGGATCAGTGTTTGAACTTTACGGTTTCGTGGATCTAAAACCTCGCCTGTCGGATCTAGTAGTTCCAGGGAGCGTCGTGGCATCGCTAAGATTAAGGCGCGAGCGAAGATTTCTATGGTTTCACCTGGTTGATTTTGCGAGATGAGACTCATTTTGACACCGCTGCTACCATCGGGCAACTCTGCTGCTGCAAAGGATTTGAGTCGGTGTTCCAGATAAACTTCTCCGCCTGATTGGACGAATTGTTGGCAGATTTCTAAAGGTATTTGTTCGTAACCTTTAACTATCGCTTTGTAAGTTACATCCGGTGTGAAGTCGCAGTTTAATAAGATGGTGTCGGCGGCGTTCCAGTTTAAGACGGTGGTATCGTAGCCGCCTGCTTGGTAGGCTCAGGTGTAAGCTTCGTGGGAGAGCGATCGTGCCAACAAATTCCAGAAGCCCCAATTGTAGAGATGTTTGCCCTCAAATTTATGAGTTCTCACAAAATGCCGCAATTCTTCCCCATGTAGTTTGCTAATTCCGGGCATAAGCTGTTCGAGGGCAAAACCAATAAAATTGCTGGGATCTATCCCTTGTTCGGCACTTTTGAGGGCATAGGGCACCAATTTCGGATCGGTAAGTTGAGAAAGGCGTAGGTGTTGGCCTCGCAAATAAGCGATGTTTTCAGGTTCGCTGACGTATAAAGGGCGGGTTTCTAGTTTAAGTTTATTTTCAACTAGCGATCTCACCAGTTTTTGCGATGACATATAACGCATCCCGCCCAATTCGCAGCGGGTGTTTGGTATTCCCGGCGGAGTTACCGATAGCAATCGCCCACCGATGCGGTGGCTACCTTCAAACACAGCAATTTTCAGCCGATCTTCTCCTCGCTTTGAGAGCATTTGTTCGAGTCGTTCGGATTTTTGAGTTTGGCTAGTCATTAGTCGCCAAGCGCTGTAAACTCCTGATACACCGCCGCCAACGATCGCCACGTCGAGTATTTCGTCTTTCAACATTACATTTACTCTTTTTCTTCCTGGATATTTATAGTTTGTAGGGCAGAGGCTCAAAAATTTCCAAAGATTATTTTTTATTTATAATTAACCCTAAACGTAAACAACTTACCGATCGCTACTTCTGTTTAATCACGACTATGGTGATATCATCGTAAACCTTTTGCTTGCCAATATGTCGCCGCACATCTGCGATCGCAGCTTCTTTAATAGCTTCCGCCGATTCTTCCCTACACTCGCAGACAACTTCAATAAGTCGTTCTAAACCGTATTGTTCGCGATCCATATCAAACGCTTCTGTAATCCCATCGGTATAGAGAACCACAACATCTCCTGAATGCAACTCAATATCTGTCGAACTCACAAAATCAGCTATATCCGGTTCTAACGCAATTATAAATCCCAAATCCATTGTATCAATTTGCTCCACTTCGCCATCAGCGCGCACGATAATTACTTCCTCATGCTGTCCACTCAAACGCAGGATATTATCTTGATAATCCAGCAAAGCTAGCGTCATATTTTTCTCACAATTCATCCGAGTTGCGTTGTCAAAAAGCGTCCGATTCACAATATTTAAAAAAATCACAGGATCGGCTTCATTATTAGTTAATAAAGTACGGATAGCCGTTTGTGCCATAATCATTAACACGCCACTTTCTAAGCCGTGTCCCGTTACGTCACCAATGCCAATTTTGACGCTACCATTGTGTTGCAGCACGTCATAATAATCGCCTCCTACTTCATCGGCTGGTTCCATAAAACCAGCAATTTCTAACCCTTCAACTTGGCTGAGTTCCTGTTCCCTTGGCAACAGCATTTTCTGTAGGCGGCGCGTCACGTCTAGTTCTGCACTCATGCGAATATTATCTGCTTTCAGTCGTTCGTTGAGTACAGTAATTTCCTGATTGGCTTCCGCAAGGTGAGAGTTAGCTTCAGCTAATTGAGCCGTGCGTTCCTCTACTTTTTGTTCCAAAGTTTGATAAAGTAGTGCATTTTCCAGAGAAATAGCAGCTTGGGAAGAAATGATCTTCAAAACTTCTAACCTGTCTGTAGTAAAAGCACTTGTTGCTAGATTATTTTCTAAATATAGAATGCCGATTAATTTACCTTGATTGAGGATCGCATTGCACGAAATTGACTTGGGGCTATTTTCTAATACATAAGAATCTTTCGTAAATAATCCCTCATTAACAGCATCATTTAAAACCACATCTAACTGAGTTCTAGTCACATAGTTGACTACAGTTATTGGCAACAAATTACTATGGCTAATTGGCACAGATTGCAGGACGCTAACTTCATTGTTTGCAATTTCTAAAGCCGCTTCTATTTTTAATTCACCGCGATCGAACAATAAAAGAAAACCTTTTTGCGCGCCGGCATTTTCAATGGCAAGTTTAATCAGCTTTGATAGCAACTTTTCCAGGACAATTTCACCAGAAATGGCTTGAGCAGCCCTCATTACTGTGGCAAAATCTAATACCTGAGAACTGTTGCTGCCACTGGTAGTGCGGCTAGATAAAGTAGTTCTCGTTGTTGATTCAGAGGTTCTTGGCTGCAAGTACGGGTAAGCTTTCTCTAAATGTTGAAGCTTGTGTTTAGCGCCCCATAGTTGATAGCAATAATGAGCTTTTTTCATATAAATTTCACCAATATCTTCTCTTCCTAAAGCCAGATAAAATTCTGCGGCTCGTTCGTAAGAGATTGCTTCTTCCTGGGTGTATAATCCTTTTCTAGCTCCTTTAATAGCGCAGTCATAATCTGCCATCGCTTTAGAAATATCTCCTGTAACTCGCGCTTGTTCTGCTGCTACTAGATCGTATTTATGCTGAAAATTCATCGGGGCATTATCTGCCCATACTTTCATTTTTTCTTGATTCCTAACTACTTTTTCGAGGTACTGCTCTTTTTCTGCATTAGCGGCGACAGGATAAAGTGATAGGCGGTTTAAAGAGTCGTAAAAATAAAAATTTGGTACGGAAAAAATTCCCGTTAAACCATCTAAATAAGGTTCACCTTTGATCGCATTCTCTAAAGCTTGCGGGTAATCTTTAAATATATAGCATAGAATAAGTTGCATAATATAGACATAAGCAGTACCAGCGCGGTCGCCCATTTCTAAACATTCAGCAAGAAATGCTTCCTCGTTGCAAACTTCACCATCTAACCTACAGGGATTGTCACAGGGAGAAAGCAAGTTAAGCACCGCTTGCCAAGTCATGCGATTATATTTAATAGATGTTTTTTGCTTGATGTCTGCCATTGCTTTGTCATAGATAGCTATCTCCCTTTCTACAGATACTAATTCCATGCCACTCAAATATAAGTATTGACATCTAACATTAGCAGCTTCACCTGCAAAAGAAAAATCTCCCATGACAATCCCGCTTTGATATCCCGCTAAGAAAATATCAAAACATTCCCTGATGTGAGCTTTTACGTGAATGGTGAATCCTGCTACCAAATGAAATGTTTTAGCTTTAACTTCCACAAAATTTAACTGCTGTAATACACGCATAGCCAGTTGACCATATTGATAGGAACTCTCCATATCTTGGAACCCACCGTTTAAGATTACGCCTAAGCCAGCGTAGCCAAAAGGAGAGTTAGTTGTGTTGCCATACTTAATAGATAAATTTACCATTTCGCAGGCTATTAAGGGCAGCAGCGCCGGAGCAACTTGATAAGAAGGGGCGAAGAGAGATGATAATATCCGCATGGCTGCTTGCGGAGCAGGTTCTACCATCAAAGGTAGGTCAATTAAATCTTCTATTTTTCGTCCGCTTAAGGCAGCATTTGTAGTCGCCATTGCTTGCTGAATGTCGGATAAATTAGGAGCTTCTGGTAAATCAACTCCTAAAAGTTTCAGGACATCAATACCGAGTTTAACTAATTCTACTCGTCTTGATTGTGTCGTGAGTGCCGCAATTTGTGTTTCATAGATTCCGGCACTATCTAGGAGGGTTTTAGCTTGTTGCAAGGCCACCGCAGCTAAGTTTTCCATGCGGTCAAATTCGCCAACTAGCTGTGCAGCTTTTGCCGCTTCTGCATACAATTTTACTGTCAGATTATAGTCGGTTTGCCAACTTGCTTCGGCTAACAGTTCAATGCCAAAGGTTAAATATTTGAAAGCTGATTCGTAGGCGGCTGATGCTAAGGCTTTTTGACCTGCGATCGCATTTAACTCGGCTAGTTCATTTTTTTCTGATTGGTTATCAATTAATTGAGGATCGAAGTTGAGTTGATTGACGATATCAAAAATTTTTTCTTCTCTTTGAGAAAAAGGGGTATTTTGTAATAAACTTCGTCCTACTTGTTGGTGAACGAGGGATTTTTGCCGATCGGGAATTAAGGAATAAGCTGCTTGTTGAACTCGGTCGTGAATAAATTTGTATTCCACAATTAACTCTGCGTTTAAATCTAAAGGTGTCACCTCTAATTCTACTGACTTGTAGGTATCGCTCAGAGGTACAATTAGCCCTTCGACCGTGGCATTCCGCAAAGATAAGGCCACTTCTGTTAGGGAATTTTCAATGCTGTTAGCTAAAATCTTGAGGTCAAATTGGTTGCCAATGCAAGCAGCTACTTTCAAAACTTCTTGGGTTGCTTCCGGTAATTTTGTAATTTTTCCTGCCATCAATTCAACAACGTTATCGGTAAAACCTCGCTCTTTAATTTGTTCTAAGTTCCATTGCGAACTAACTTGTTGGATATTAAATGTCAATAATTTTTCAGCATACATAGACTTCAAAAATTCATTAACAAAAAAGGGATTTCCCTGGGTTTTGGCAATCACTAATTCAGTCAGGGGTAGGCTGCGCTCGCGCTCGCATTTAAGAGTATCAACAATTAATTGATTGATATGAACTTCTTTCAATGCCGAGATCCTGATAGAATTAACTGTCGTACCGCTTTTCCTAATTTCATCAATAGTTATCATTAATGGGTGACTCGGACTAACTTCATTATCCCGATAAGCTCCTAAAAAAAATAGATATTCGCTTTCTGCTGCTGTCATTAAAAGCTGCATAAGTTTTAGGGAAGCCCCATCAGCCCACTGCAAATCATCAATGAACATTACTAGGGGATGCTCTTTTTGAGCAAACACTCGGATGAATTTTTGAAAGACAAAATTGAAGCGATTTTGGGCTTCAGCAGGGGGCAAGGATACTACTTCAGGTTGCTTGCCTGCAATCAATTCTACTTCGGGAATAACTTCGACAATAATGCCGCCATTTTCCCCTAAAGCTGCGTTGATTTTTTCTCTCCACTGTTCCAGTTGAGATTCCGTTTCAGTTAATAGTTGCCGCACTAATTCCTGAAAGGCTTTGATCGGAGCCCAGTAGGGAATATTGCGCTGGTATTGATCGAATTTACCAGAAATAAAATAACCCTTTTGTCTAGTAATTGGTTTATAAATTTCTTGCACTAGAGATGACTTGCCGATACCGGAATAACCCGCTACGAGCATCATTTCCACCGCCCCTTTTCCTGAAGTCGCGACCTCAATATTTTCTCCGGCTACGCGCTCAAAAGCTGCTAGTAAGGTTTCAATTTCTCGTTCTCTGCCGTAGAGTTTTTGGGGAATTTGAAATTTATCTAAAATATCTTGACAAGCTAAAGGAAATTCTGATATCCTACTAAAAGATTGTAATTGCCTGAGACATTCTTCTAAATCGGCTTTAATTCCCCAAGCACTTTGGTATCTTTGCTCCGCAGTTTTGGCTAACAATTTCATTACGAGCTCTGAGACAAGTTTAGGTATTTCTGGATTAATTTGATGGGGTGGAGTTGGCTGTTTGGCAATGTGGTAGTGAACTAATTCTAGTGCATCTGTGCTCTCAAATGGCAGTTGATGGGTAAGGAGTTCGTAGAAGGTTGCACCGAGGGAATAAAAGTCTGTCCGGTAATCTAAACTGCGGTTCATTCTGCCAGTTTGTTCTGGTGACATATAGGCAAGAGTGCCTTCTAAGACATTGGGATTTTTCAGGGTGGTGCTTTCGCGGGTTAAAACTGTTGATAGACCAAAATCTATGATTTTGACTTGCCCCGTTTCTGGGTTAAGAACAATATTAGAGGGGTTGATGTCTTTATGAATAATATTGGTCGCATGGATTTCACCTAAAATAGCGGTGATATTGACTGCCATTTTCAAAAATTGAAGCAGGGAAAATTTATGTTCATTGATTAATATACTGAGTGACGATCCGCCAAAATCTTCTAAACTCATTACCCGGGTATTCTGATAATTTTCTAAACTGTAAACTTTGGCGACTCCATCAATATTTAAGCTGCGGTTGATTTCATATTCTTGTTTGTAACGAGTGAGTTGGGCTGGGGTGGGATAGTCAGCTTTGAGAACCTTAAGGATAACTGGTGTCTCACCCTCAAGCTGAATTCCCCGATAAACAAGGGAGTTAAAGCTTTCATGGATTTGGGCGGTGATTTTGTAGTTTGTTAGGGTAATCATAGGGGGAATGGGGAATGGGGAATGGGGAATAACCAATAACCAATAACCAATAACAACTGACTAATGACTACTGACGAATTGATGCTACAGCCGATCGCAAATTCCCTTGAAACTCGCCCAAAATTCGATCGCACTCTTCCTTCTCCAAATTAGTCCAGTGCATCATCAAAGCTAATTTAACCGACTTGCCGCTTTTTTCGAGCAAAAAACCCGCCTCATCCCGGTTTAAATCAGTCAAATCCTGCAACATCCGCACAGCCCGATCGCGCAATTTCTTATTAGTTACTGCCACATCAACCATCCGATTGCCGTAAACCTTCCCCAGCTTCACCATTACCCCAGTCGAAATGATATTTAAAGCCATTTTTGTGACTGTACCGGCTTTCAAGCGCGTCGAACCCGCCACTACCTCCGGGCCAACCAACAACCGAATATCAACATCAGCCTCAAAATTCACTTGTTCGACGGGTACGCAGGCCATAAACACAGTCTTCGCCCCCCGCTGGCGCGCCCCCTGCAAAGCGCCCGCGACAAACGGCGTCGTACCTCCAGCCGTAATCCCGACAACCACGTCTAAGTTGGTAATGTGACGGTGGGCGATCGCCTCAGCCCCATCCTCAGCCCGATCCTCCAAATCCTCCGAACTCCGCACCAGAGCCCCCGCACCCCCGGCAATTATGCCCTGTACGAGTTCTGGTGGCGTGCAGAAGGTGGGGGGACACTCGGCGGCATCGAGCACCCCCAAACGCCCGGAAGTACCCGCACCGACGTAAAACAGGCGACCTCCTTGACGTAGAGACTCGGCTGCAATGTCGATCGCTTGGGCTAACTGTTCGCGGGCACGGGCGATCGCGCTTAAGGTTTGGGCGTCTTCCCGGTTGAACAAGTCCACTAATTCGATCGAACTGAGTTGGTCTAAATTCTCGCTGTTGGCATTCACCTGTTCAGTCAGCAGATGGCCCCGTTCTTCCAAATTCTTCATTTTTTGTTAGTTGTTAATTGTCAGTTGTCGGCTAGTCCGTGGAGGGGGTAGGCACGGGGACACTACCCCTACAAAACGATGATTTCCCTGAGAATGAAACTGCCCTGCCTTCTTCCCTTTTCCGTCTTCACCTCGAATCTCAATATCAATCCGTTAAATCCCGTACACTACTCGTTGCCGAACTTCCTATTACAAAAGTCCTTCGAGTCGGCGGCGAATAGAATCCAGTTCGTTTTGGGAAACCTCAGAATCAGGTTCGGGTTCGGGATCGGACTCCGGCTGCCACTGAGTCTGTGTTACATTATCTTCTGGCGGAATAGCCAGCGCGCCCGCGGGCACAAGTTCCCAATCATAATCAACACTGTCACAGAACTCCTTAATTTCCTCCTCGTCGATCGCCTCGACAGTGGGCTCGGGGAAATCCTGAGCTTCCAACATCACGCCAAAGCGGGTGGCGTCGTCTTCTGACTCAAACATCAGAACTTTATTGCGATCGCCGAGTTGAATGGTATGAATTCCCTCATTCTCGGTGCGGGCATTGAAGAGTAAGACGAACACTCGCATAAGTTTTAAAGACCTTCTTAACCACCGTTTTTTTATCTTAGAAGCGATCGGGCAACCGATTTTAAATTTTATATTTTAGATTTTAGATTGACCACCGATCCTGCACCGGCGGGATCGAAAGGAGTTGGGGCATTTGGACTACTTGGTTTGATATTTTAGATTTTAGCTTGACCACCGATCCTGCACTGCGGGGGGAATCTAGAGGATTTCGAGGAGTTGGAGGACTTGGTTTTAGGTGGTGTTGCGTGTTTTGATTAAGTTCGGTAAAGGTTTCTGGAGTCTACTCTGGAGTGGGGGCGTGCCTTTTGCCTGCGATCGATCCGGGGATCGGCACTTCCGACCTCACTTTTGAGTCTACCAAAGGCAGAAGGCACCCTGGCGAATCACAGAGATTATACCTGTCTAAAATCGGCTGATTTCCTATAATTCCTGAATTCTCTGATTTTTGAGAAACACCCATGACTAACTCGGACGATAACAAAAATCAACTCGCACCCCGCCCCCACCGCCGCTGGTGGCGTCTGCTGCTGCTTAGCGGTACGGGATTAAGTATTCTCGCCTTGGTGGGGGCGGCGGTAGGATACCAGTGGGTGCGGGAAAAGTTAGCTCCTTTGGTGGAAACGGAAGTCAGTCAGTTGCTGAAGCGACCTGTGCAACTCGGACGTTTGGAGGGATTTTCTCTGACAGGTTTGCGGTTTGGCCGATCGACTTTACCTGCAACTCCTACCGATCCCGATTACGCTTCTACAGAAGCAGTGGAAGTGCAATTTTCAATCTGGCCACTGCTGTTCAACCGCACTCTCAAATTAGATATTACCTTAGTTAAACCCAACGCTTATATCGAACAGGAGGCTGAGGGCCGCTGGGTTAATATTCCAACTAGGGAGCAAAAATCTCCGGGTTTATTTAAAACTGAAGTTGAGGCAATTCGAGCTGAAAATGCCGCCGCAGTTTTGGTGCCGAATCCTGCTGTCGGGCAGAAAACTTCGGCTCCGATTTCTGTAAATTTGAAAAATGGCAGTGCTCTATTTCGCGATCAAAATCAGCGCGTTCTCTACGAACTAAACGGTCAGTTTACTAACAGCGATAATTTTATACTTAAAGCTGATTCTATTTTACCTGCCGCTCAAACTAACGTGCAGTTGCAAGGTCAAAATTTGCCTTTGCCCGACCTCGCTCGCTTGCTAAAACTTCCCGGCATTTATTTACAAAAAGGTCTGGCTAATGGCAATTTAACCGTGCAATTGCGAGATAATAAAGTATCGGGAATTACCGGAGTGGCTAGTTTTGGGGGAGTGCAAGCGAGTATTTCCCCCCTGAAACAAATCATACAAAATAGCAGCGGTCAGTTGCGGTTTCAGGGAACTAATGTGATTGTCGATAGTCTGGCGGCTAATTACGGTTTAATTCCGCTTAGAATAGCAGGAACAGTTGCCACTGGAACCAATTTTAATTTGGAGAACGCTAGCTTCAATCTGACAACGAACGTGCAACCAGTCGCTTTGGCAAGTGTTGTCAGTGCGGTGGAGACAGAGTTAGGGAAGAAAGTAGTATTACCCGTGGCTGTGGCGGGGGAAGTGAAGGCGGATGCCAAGCTGACTGGAACAGTTGCAATGCCGGTGCTGACAGGTACGATCGCCTCGACAAAACCTACTACGGTCGATCGACTGCAATTAAACAATATTAGCACTAATTTCAAATTGGAACGCGGGAGAATGGCTCAAACCCCAACTCCCAATTCTCAATCTTCTATTCCCCCGTTTTCCTCTTTAGCTTTGACTGTGAGCGATATTTTGGTAGTGCCGGCGGCGGGTGGTAAAATTGGCGGCAAAGGTGAAGTCGATCTAGCTTTATCAAAGGAGAATTCGCGATCGGGTTTAGTGTTTGACTTGCAAGCTGAAAATGTACCCGGAGACGCGATCGCCCAAATTTACGATCTCCCAATTCCTGCTAGTGTTAATATTGGCACGGTGTCCGCAAAAGCTCAAATTTTCGGCCCGTTAGACAACATTCAAGCGAGAGTTCAATGGCAAGCACCGCAAGGAACTTTCCCTGCAGCGGGCGAAATTCGAGCCGGAGGAAATTCGGCGGATTTGCAAAATACGGTTGTGAAAATTGGCGACGCTTCTGTGAACGTGGATGCTGCGTTAAAAGACCGTCAGTGGCAAGCTTTGATCGAGGGCAATGGTGTGGATCTCAACAGTTTGCAGCAAGTCCTGCCCGACCTTAATTTGCCTCCTGAACTAGCAGGTTTGTTCAGCGGAACCGCCGAAGCTGCGGGAACTCTGGACAATTTGAGTTTAAATGCGATCGCTGCGACGGGCAAAGGAACGCTGAATATTGCTGACAGTATTGTTGATGTTAATGGCGAACTAGAATCGGGTAACTGGCAAGTTATTGGCAACACTGATAAAGTAGCTGTTAATCAATTAATTGATATTGGATTGCCGTTTTTAACAGGGGAAACGACCGCAAATGTAGACAATTTAAAATCCAAAATCCAAAATCTAAAATCGATTGGCGGGCAGCTAGCAGGTGAATTTCGAGTGGGGGGCAATGTTGATAATTTGACTGCTAGCGGAATCAATGTTAGTGGCAACGGTAGGCTCAATTTTGCCGACAGCAATGTGAATTTAAACGGAGAATTGGTAGCGGGAAACTGGCAAGTAACAGCACAAACAGATCGCACTTCCATCGACCGCTTAGTAGATTTGACACTGCCGATTTTAGATGTGGCTTCAGCATTTAGTCCCGAAAATCAGCAATCTGCCAATCTCAACAATCTAAAATCCAAAATCCAAAATCTAAAATCGATTGACGGACTGCTATCGAGTCAATTTACAGCATCGGGAAGTCTTGACAATTTGACGGCTAGCAGCATCAATGCCAGCGGCAACGGCAGACTCAATCTTGCCGGCAGTGATGTTAATTTAAAAGGAGAATTGGTAGCCGGAAACTGGCAGGGAACCGCAGAAACCGATCGCACTTCCATCAAACGCTTAGGAGATTTAGGATTGCCCCTGTTAGATGTTGGCTTAGCTTTCGCTGCTGACAATCCCCAAACAGTCGCCAATATCAACAATCTAAAATCCCAAATCCAAAATCTCCAATCGCTTGACGGACAAATATCCAATCAAATTCAAGCCAGCGGTAGTCTTGATAATTCAACCGCCGCCGACATAGGCGTCAGCAGCAGCGGGAAACTCAATATAGGGGACGGTACTCTTGCTTTTAGAGGTAAATTAGAAGACAGACGCTGGCAAGCTTTCGCCGATGCCGATCGAGTTATTCTCAGTCGCTTAGAACAAACTGTTCGCAATCTCCAACTGTTTCCACTAACGGCGACTTTGCCTAAAGGATTTGACGGCAGAGTTAACGGCGAATTCCAAGCAGCGGGTAGTTTGGATAACTTGACAGCGAAGGGAATTAATGCTAGCGGAGAAGGAGTGATTGTGGTCGATCGACTCGGGGCGATCGATACTACGGCCAAATTAGAAAACGGCAACTTGCAAGCATTGCTAGAAACCAACGGAATTGCCGTCAGTAATTTAGAACAAACCCTCAAACAAACAGGTTTGCTGACAGCGGATTTACCGCCAGAAATAAACGGAACCCTCAACGGCCAAGTCCGCATTTTGGGAACAGTAGATAATCTAACCGCCAACAACATCACCGCCAACGGCGACGGACAAATTCGACTCGCCAACGGCGGAGGAATTGTCAATGCTAAAGGCAGCGCAGAATCCGGGAATTGGCGCGCGTCTATTGAGGGCGAGCAAATTGCTCTAAGTCGCTTCCAGCAAGCCTTTGAAGCCCAGCGCCAAAGCTTGCAAACCGGAGGTGTAGTCTCCAGTACCCAAAATCTCCCCCAGCTTGCAGGACTGTTTAACGGCAATATCAATTTATCCGGCCCGATTGCCGGTTCCCCACAAACAGTTCGCGCCGGCGGCAGTTTCCGCATCTCGGAATTGCCGTTTTTGAAACAACCTTTCGAGGCAGTATTTAATTGGGACGGCAAACGAGTGGAAATTGAGAACGCCACAACTCCCGGTTTGACAGCAAACGGCTTTGTTAACGTCGAACTCGAAGGTAAAGGAGGGCCCTCAATTTCCAACTTAGATTTGGATGTCAGACTCGCCAACTTTAATCTGGCAGCCTTACCAGCAGAACAACTAGGATTTTTGTCTACAATTGCGGACAAAAATTCCTCACAGCAAAACCAGCCCCTGCGCGGCAATGTCGATTTTACCGGCAGCCTCACCGGAACCCTCGCCGCCCTCAGCTTAGTTGGCGACGTGGAAGTGCGGGATTTAGCAGTAAATCAAATCGCTTTTGACCCGGTACTGGCGGGGAGTGTGAATGCGGATGCTGGGAAAAGTGTAGATTTGCGTTTGGCCGGCGCCAGCGACAAAATCGAAGTAGCTTTAAATCAATCTTTTTTGCCGACATCTTTCTTAATTCAACGCGGGGAATCCGTGGCTAGGGGCCAAACCCAGGGAGAAACTTTGCGAGTTAATTTAAGCGATTTTCCCCTCGCTGCTTTGAATCTATCACCTGGGAAAGAGGCAGGTTTGGGGCCGATAACTGGTACGGTTTCGGGACAAGTAAATGTCCCCGGTTGGAAGATGCCGTTAAATCCGGCGACTTTGCAAGCAAGCGGACAAATTGCGATCGCCCAACCGGCGATCGGCTACATTAAAGGTGACAGTTTCCAAGCCGAATTCAGCTACGCTAACGGCAGCGCCACTCTCACAAATGGCATATTCCGCCAAGGCAGCGGTCAATACTTAATTTCCGGTAATGTTCAAACAGGCAAAAACCCGCAATTTGCCGGGAAAGTTAACGTCCAGCAAGGCAATTTGCAGCAGGTTTTAACCGCTTTGCAATATTTCAATTTAGGCGACTTGGCGAGAGGCCTAAAACCTCCTGTTTACGGTGACAGTGGCGACGTGCAAACTGTAGCAGTCGGAGAACCAGAAGCCCCGCTAATCGAACAGTTGCGCCGTTTGGCAGAAATTGAAATACTTTTGCAGCAGCAGCAAGCAGTGGAAACATCAGAAAAATTGCCTCCCTTATCCCAATTGCAAGGCACTTTTGGCGCGGAAATTGCTGTCGCCGGTTCTTTGCAAACGGGTGTGGAAGCTCAATTTAATGTGAAAGGTGATAACTGGCAGTGGGGAGAATATGTCGCTGAAACGTTCAGCCTTGAAGGCAGTTTTCAGGACGGGATCTTAACTGTTTTGCCTTTGGAAATTAGATCGGGCAAAAGTGCGATCGGCTTTTCGGGACAACTTGGGCAAAAAGCTCAATCCGGGCAGTTGCGGGTAGAAAATGTGCCCGTGGAAGAGTTGGCAAAACTGGTGGAATTGCCTTTTGTGGATGTCACGGGAAATTTGAATTTGCGGGCGAATTTGGCCGGCAGTTTGCAAAACCCGCAAGCCACCGGAGAATTGAGTTTGGTTGACGGTACGTTAAACGGAGAACCGATTAAACAAGCCGACGGCAGTTTCAGTTACAGCAATGCCCGCCTGAATTTTGGCGGCAGCGCTTTGGTAACTCAAACCGAACCGATTGAAGTCGCCGGAAGTTTGCCTTTTGAGTTGCCGTTTGCAGCCGTGAAAGCTGACAGCAATCAAATCGATTTGAGGGCGAATTTGCAAAATGAAGGTTTGGCAATTATTAATGTATTGACTCCGCAAGTTGCGTGGGTCAGCGGCAAGGGACAGGTGCAAATTCGCGTGGGAGGAACGCTGCAAGACCCTGTAGCGCAAGGAATTGCGAATTTTGAAAATGCAACCGTCCGCGCGCAAGCCTTCCCAGAACCGCTGACAGGGCTAACTGGGACGGTGCGCTTTGAGGGCGATCGTATTCGGGTAGAGGGAATTCGGGGACAGTTGAGTCAGGGACAAGTTGTGGCCCAGGGTGTAATTCCGCTGTCTGTGCCCTTCGCGGAGGGCGATGTCGATGCGGATAATCCCCTGGCTGTGAATCTCGACAAGTTGGCAGTGAACCTGAGAGGATTGTACAGCGGTGGCGTTGTTGGTCAAGTGCAGGCAAGGGGCACGGCTAGGCGCCCGCAGTTGAGCGGTAATATTGAACTGTATGACGGTGAAGTATTTCTCCGGAGTCCCGGCGGCACAACTCAGTTAGCTTCTTCCTCTTCTGCTTCTGATTCTGATTCTCCTTCCGCTGCGACTGAGGTTTCTGCTTCCCCTGCGACTGATGTTTCTCCTTCCCCTGCGACTCCGACTTCCCCTTCCTTTGAAGTTGGATTGAACGATTTGCGGCTGAATTTGGGCCGGGGAATTCGGGTAACGAGTGCGCCGATATTAAGTTTTCAGGCGACTGGGGGCTTGACGGTGAATGGAACTTTAGATGACCTTCGCCCGGAGGGTACGATTCGGTTGACTTCCGGGTCGGTGAATTTGTTTACGACGCAGTTTAGACTCGATCGAGGATACCCCCAGACTGCGACCTTTGTACCAACACAAGGACTCGATCCGACCCTGGATGTGAGATTAGCAACTTCGGTGCAGGAAGTAACGCGGTTCCGCATTCCCGGCACATCTGTAGCTTCTGAAATAGCAGACGAACCCACAACTTTCGGCAATGTGCGGAGTGTCCGAGTTCAAGCGTTAGTGCAGGGAAGGGCTTCTCAGTTGGGGGAAAATCTGGAGTTGAGGAGTTCTCCGAGTCGATCGGAAATAGAGATTATAGCGCTGTTAGGTGGCAGTTTCGTGGAGACTTTGGGACAGGGAGACAGTACACTGGCGATCGCAAATTTAGCCGGTGCAGGTTTATTGAACAACCTTCAATCTGCGGTTACAAACGCCACAGGATTGAGCGAATTTCGCTTATTTCCCACTCGGATTAGAGGCAACGAAGCACAAAGTGCTAGTTCCAGTTCAGGTGCGGGTTCTCTCGGTTTAGGTTTAGAAGTTGGGTTTGACATCACGCGCAATATTTCAGCCTCTATCATTCGAGTTTTGTCAGCAAATCAACCGACAGAATTTACTGTGCGCTATCGATTGAGCGATAAAATTTTACTCAGAAGTTCCAGTAATTTTCAAGGAGACAATCGCGTCACTGCTGAATATGAAATGAGGTTTTAGTTAGCCAAAAATACAGTATACAGAAAGCTGACGATCCTCAACCCGGAGCAGACGATGTGAAAAGAAGACAAGCCATCAAATTCATAACAGTAAGTATTAGTTCTTCTTTAATAGAGACAAAATATTACTCTGGAGACAAATATATGCTTGGGAGTACGGTCAAAAATCATTATGACTGGATATTACTATACTGGATGCCCTATGACAATAATCTCTCAAGATTCGGGCAACCAATTATTCAAATGCTAAGTAAAGGTGTAAAGAATGACAATGTTTTGGTAGTAGTACAATCAGACTTTAGTGGAGCAGCACAAGTTTCTAGAAGCATCATTAGCCAAGGTAAAGTTGATACGCAATACTTAGAAACAGCAGATAGTAGTAGTCCAGAAGTCTTGAGTGAGTATCTGAGTTGGGCAAAATCTCACTTTCAAGCCAAACGCTGGGCTATTGTGTTTTTAGGTCATAGTGGAACTCTTATGGAAATCAGCCCCGACGAACATCCCACGTCCCCTTTAATTTCAGAAATTAGATGGATGAATCTTCAAAAAATCAATCAAGTTATATTGAATTTTCACCAATCTGTAAATGGAAATCTCGAATTATTATTTTTTCAAAATTGTAATAAAGGAAATATTGAAGTACACCATACCTTCCAGAATACTGGTAAGTATACACTTTCATCTCAACTCGAACTGGGAGCGCCCAATTACTATTATGAGCAATCGTTAAGTTATTTGAGCGATTATCCAGACATTGATGGTTCTCAGCTAGCTAAAAAGATTATGGATTACGAACAGCGTGATATGTACCATAGTTTGACATTAACTAACAATCATTATTTCCGCTACTTTGCAGAAAAAGTTAATGTTGTGATTGATTCTATTTTGCAAGCAGATATTGCGCCAGTGAAAGTTTTTATATCCTCAATTTTAGAACCTGAAGTCAATTTTTCCAATAACACTACTGTAGTAGTTTATCGTAGCTTTGGAGAAACCTTTGTTGATTTCGCAAACTTTTTACAAAAACTTACCCAATTATCAGGTGCAAGCCCGTCAGCTTGTAACGATTTATTGTTCTTTTTAAATAATTCTCTCATTCAGAGAGTCCAACAGAATGGTGAATTACTGGACTCAATAATTAGACCTAAGTATAAAAACTTATCAGGATTAGGTTTATTCTTACCTAGAAATCGGCAGGAACTGGAAAAGTATTTGTATTTATCGGTTTATTCAGAGTTAAAGCTTGTAGAACTTTTTGAGGCAGTTGTATTCGAGACAAAAAAGAACTAAAGGTATTGGAGATATTTTACTTTCCCGACTTGACAGAAGCAGTCTGGGAGGTAAAACAACAGCCAGCATTCGCTCCCAATTCCCACTTCCCAATGCTATAATATAAATAGCAGAATTAAAGCCCTGCTGCCAACCCCGCACACAAGGTTATAGGAGTTAAGTCAAATGGCAAACAAACTCCAAGTAAAAACACAGTCGATCGGCTACAGCGACTTTTACTGGAACCGCTTTAGTCCGAGAGTGGCGACTATCAGCAGTGTCCGCAACGCCAATCATTGGGACGGCGGATTTATCACTTATATTGCATTTCCCACAAAAGTAGAAGCTACAGCAGCAATGAAATATTTGCTCTTGCATCAAAAAGCTGCTGATGTCGATATGCGGAAAGCCAAGCGAATGAAAGCAAAAGGCATTCGGTGGGAACTCAAAATTCGGGGTTTAGCTTTTAATGAAGTGCTGAAACTAGCGACGATGGATATAACTGGAAAGCTAGTTATGTCGCCTGCAACTACTACTCAAGCCACAGGCTGATAATTGAAAAACTTCGTAGTTGCGCTAAGCGTGAAAGCGCAACTACCAATCTAAAACTCCCTAAACTATTGCATTTTCTTTCTTCCTTCTTCCCTCTTCATTCTTCCTTCTATAATATGCGTTTCATCAGTCCTAAAACAGACTTTGCATTCAAAAAAATATTCGCTTCTTCCGAACATCCAGAAATTTTAATCAGCTTCCTAAATGCAATGCTGTATAACGGAGAACCAACCATCCAAGAATTAGAAATAATTGATCCTTATTCAGCCGGAAGCGTTACAGGATTGAAAGACACTTACCTCGATGTCAAAGCCAAGATTACCGGTAACAAAACCGTGATTGTGGAAATGCAGGTACTCAACGTCGCCGCCTTTGAAAAACGGGTAGTGTACAATGCAGCCAAAACCTATTCTACTCAACTCAAAGCGGGAGAAGGTTATTTAAAGTTAAATCCGGTCATTGCTTTAACCATCACCGACTTTATCTTATTTGAAAATACTACCAAACTAATTTCTAACTTTGAATTCACAGAAACCGAAGAGAAATTTGTTTATCCCAACTGCGAGTTAAAATTAGTCTTTGTCGAGTTACCGAAATTCAAAAAAGAATTGAATGAACTCGAAACTCTGCCGGAAAAATGGATTTATTTTATGAAGAATGCGCCCTCTTTGGAAGCAGTACCAGAGACATTGGGGTCTATTGAAGAGATTAATACCGCCCTGGGAATTGCCAACCGAGCAAATTTGACCCTAGACGAATTGAACGATGTAGACAAGCGAGAAATGTTTATCCAAGACCAAATCGGGTCTGTGATGAAAGGGATAGAAATTGGTCTACAACAGGGGATTGAACAGGGAATACAACAAGGAATCGAACAAGGAATCGAAAGGGGTAAAATTGAGGGGGAAATAGGATTAATTATGCGTCAGATAGTGCGGCGGGTGGGTGATGTTACAGTGGAAGTTCAAACTCGCATCCAGGGGTTATCTGCGGAACAGTTAGAGGATTTGGGAGAAGCTTTGTTGGATTTTAGGAGTCAAGAGGATTTGATTGCGTGGTTGGATGCGGCGGGATGAACTGATGAGTTAAAAAGAGGGTGGGGGATTTGTAACACGGATTTGGTATAATTCTCAATCTCTGCATTCATTTAAACTTTACTATCTGCGGGAACTTCCCTCTGTACCAGCATCCAACCTAACAGCGCTAAACTAACTCCAAGGGCGAGAAATCCTACATCCCAAGCTAACTCGTTGATACCGGGTTTGACGTGGTGGATTCCCAAAATTTGATGGTCAACAATGCCTTCTACAAAGTCAAACAATCCAGCACCAATTAATATTGAACCGAAAAAAGTTTGAGTTGACAAAGGAACATCTTTGCGCTTCACCGCACTCCACAAACAGAAGATTCCCGCCACTGTTACCAACCAATCCGCAGCGTGAAACAGTCCATCTCCAAGGGTATTTAATTCTAAACCGGCAACAGTAGCATCGGTTTTAACGCTGCTAAACATATGGTGCCACTGGAGGAGTTGGTGCAGGACAATGCCGTCAAAAAAGCCGGATTGACCGATACCGAGGAGAATTCCTGCGATAATTAGAGGTCGGCGGTTGTTAGCTGCGGTGGTTGGTGCGTTTGTACGATCGTCCAATGGAAAACCTCCGATGCTTTAAATGCTGAGCCTGGGTCTGTGAAGGGATTTGCCAGTACATTTTTTAGTTTTGCTGGGGAGGAGGGGCGATTGCATCATCCGCGAGAGAGATTTCTGGAGTGAAGTGCGATCGCGGGTTGATTTTTGATGGATGATGGGAAGTGCGATCGATCTTTTTAAACAAATTATCCCCCTCTAACTTACCCAACGCGAAAAGATTGCCCCATCGCTTGAAATTCTTGAGTCTCTTCCCGCTGCAATTGCTGTCTAATTTTGGCAAATTTCCTAACTGTTTCCACAGAGTAGAACCGTTCTCCACAGCTTAGGCAAACTTCAGCGGATACTTTTAAGATAGCAGTATGCTTGCCGCCCCGTAAAAGTTTATCAACTTCTTTGATAACTATTTCACCGCCGCAAATTGGGCATTTTTCTACAGATAGCATTGTTAATTTCTCCTATGCAAACACTGCTTCTACGGCTTTCGGCAATGCTATCGGCACGAAATATGCGACTGGATACAAATAATCTTCGCCGGATTCATCAATAACTCGGATAAATTGATGTTCCGCAGCGCGATTATCGGGTATGATTCGATAAATTTTTCGCACTTCCAAGGATGCTTGATAGTCTTGATTATTAATGCAAACTACAAATTGTGTTTCTAAGTTATGGGGATTCATGACTCCTCCTATAAAATATATTTGATTTTGATTTCTTTTTTTCCAATGCCGTGTGCTTCGTACCAATGTAGCTCAGCTTCGCAGGCTGTACCATCAGTCAGGCTAATTGTGGCTATGCCTTTGAGTTTTCTCCAACGTCCATTACCATAATTTTTCTGCAAACGTTCCACTTCCCGAATTGATTTATCTACTGCTATTGTTTCAATATTAGTAATGTTTCCTATAATTTGAAAGTTCATTCGACATCAAACATTATGTTAACAATTAGTATCACTGGTAGCCTTTTAGCCCAGTCCGGTCAGTGCCAGGTATCGGAAACGTAGAACTGGCGTGGCTTCGTGGTTTTTGCCTTTGTAATAAATCTTTATGAAAACCTGAAACGCTTAGATGTTACAGTCTACAAGTCTCGACGCGAGAGAAGAGAACGCCCCACAACAAGCCCCCCACCAACCACCCCATCAGTTAACTTTCCCTTCACACACGGGAGGTGTCCTATAGGTGCTTTGGTGTTGAATTTTAGATCATTATAGTGCAACCATTTACTACTATTCACACGCCAACCTACCCGATCGCCAAAAGCTGCCCAAATTTTCCGATCATATTCTCTGCTTCCCCCCAGACTTTCATAGATGCGTTTCTGCACCGAAAAGCCGAAACGTCCGTTACTGTATTTTACCCAAAGTTGGTCAATAGTTCGTAAGTCTTCACAGGGGAATCGATCGATATCTTCACCCCTCAGCCAGTTATCTTTTGTTCTCCCCGCTACTTCCAGCATTTTTATTGCCGTTTCCCCATCCGCCTCTTGCCATTTTCCGCTAGCCAACAGCCGATCGAGTTGACGATAATCAACTCCTTTTGCTGAAATCAATTTTACAGGTTGTGGCGCTGGCTGCGGGCTAGGAATCGTTGGCGAAACACCCCCTCTTTGCCCCCGATTGCCGGGGGATTGGGGAAGCATAGCCAACCATTTTTCCACCGACTGAGGACGCTTTGTCTCATCCATTTCCATCCCTTTCATAATTGCTCGATGCACCGCATCGCTAATATTAGGATTAATCTGAAACGGCGGCTTTAAAGGATGATTTAAAGGCCTCAAGAATGCAGCAGTTGGTTGTGTTCTCGTTAGCAGATAGTATAGCGTTGCCGCCAGAGCATAAACATCTGTGTACTCAGCAAATCTGCCCATTTCCCCGTACTGTTCGGGAGGCGCAAAACCATGTGTTAATCCAACAGTCATTTGCTGAGTGCGATCGGGAATAAAACCCCGCGCCAAACCAAAATCAATCAAAACTGCATCTTGATTGTCGCGTACCATAATGTTTTGTGGCTTGATATCCCGATGTAGTAAACCTTTTTCGTGAACTACTATTACGGCTTCTCCCACTTTGCGGATGTAGTTCAAAGCTTCGGTTTCTGACATAAAACCGCGCTTTTCCACCCATTTCCACAAATCTTCTCCTGCCACATATTCCATCGCAATACAAGGCAAATTACCATGAGTGAAGTAGTTGTCTATTTGCACAATATTGGGATGCCTGCACAAAGATAGCAGTAGCGCCTCATCCCGGAATTTGTCCCGAAACCAGGCAAAATTTGGATCTCTCAATAAGTCGTCTTTCAGCGTTTTGATGACAACCCGCTGCCTGTTTTGGGCCTTCTGTGCTAGGTACGTGACCCCAAAGCCGCCCTCACCTAACTTGCCTTCAATAATATACCGATCGCCATTTAACCGCTGCCCCGGTGTCCAAACCATTCCCCTCACCGCCAACCAATATTAATTTTTATCTCGGCCTAGCCTGTATTTTAACTGTATTTTTTAAGTTGGGTTTAGTTCCACGGGCCCAACTTAAGTTCGCCTTCCCGGTGATGGTTGGCTTTTAGTTCGATCGCCCTTTTGCGACATAATTCGATCGACAAATTCGCAGCAATCTCATTAAGAATCCTAAATCCCAAAACCTCTTTGTCCAAACAGACCCTTTCTATGGCAACCTGAAAAACAGCAGACACATTTTTATAGACCTTAGTAACAGAACACTCGCAACCAGTTATGCAAACTCTGCCGAATCCCACTAAAACCCCCACCACCGAACCAACCTTCGACACCACCATCAAACGCCGCAAAACCCGGCCAGTCAAAGTCGGTAGCGTCACCATCGGCGGCGGCAACCCCGTCGTCGTACAATCGATGATCAACGAAGACACCCTCGACATCGACGGATCAGTCGCCGGAATTCGGCGCTTGCACGAGATAGGCTGCGAAATCGTCCGCGTCACCGTGCCCAGCATGGCCCACGCTAAAGCTTTAGCCGAAATCAAGCAAAAACTGCACGCCACCTACCAACCAGTGCCCCTCGTGGCTGATGTCCACCACAACGGCATGAAAATTGCCCTCGAAGTGGCCAAACACGTAGACAAAGTGAGAATCAATCCCGGACTTTACGTGTTCGAGAAGCCGAAAGCAGACAGAAGCGAATACACCGACAGCGAATTCGCGGAAATTGGCGAAAAAATCCGCGAAACCCTGGAACCTCTGGTGATTTCCCTGCGCGACCAAGGCAAAGCTTTGCGAATCGGCGTTAATCACGGTTCCCTCGCCGAACGGATGCTTTTTACCTACGGCGACACGCCCGAAGGCATGGTGGAATCGGCCCTGGAATTCATCAAAATTTGCGAATCCCTCGACTTCCGAAATATCGTAATTTCCCTGAAAGCCTCCCGTGCACCCGTGATGGTTGCTGCTTACCGCTTGATGGTGCACCGGATGGACGAACTCGGCATGGATTACCCCCTGCATTTGGGCGTCACGGAAGCAGGAGACGGCGAATACGGCCGCATCAAATCCACCGCAGGCCTCGCACCTTTGTTAGCTGACGGTATCGGTGACACCATCCGCGTCTCGCTGACAGAGGCCCCAGAAAAGGAGATTCCCGTTTGCTACAGCATTCTGCAAGCCTTGGGACTGCGGAAAACGATGGTTGAGTATGTCGCTTGTCCTTCCTGCGGTCGCACTTTGTTTAATTTAGAGGAAGTGTTACACAAAGTGAGAGAGGCGACGAAGCATCTCACGGGTTTGGATATAGCAGTAATGGGCTGTATTGTCAATGGGCCAGGAGAAATGGCTGATGCTGACTACGGCTACGTCGGGAAGCAACCGGGTTATATCTCGCTGTACCGGGGCCGGGAAGAAATTAAGAAAGTGCCAGAAGACCGAGGTGTGGCAGAATTGATTGACTTGATTAAATCGGACGATCGCTGGGTCGATCCTTAATTGCTGTCGTTAGCGCAGCCCTCGGAGAGGATCGCCCCTAATGCGTGTTTTAAACCCGGAGATCCCCCCTAACCCCCCTTAGTAAGGGGGGGACAAGAGCGATCTAAGTCCTTGTTAAGGGGGGGACAATAACGCTCAAAGTCCCCCTTCTTAAGGGGGATTTAGGGGGATCTAGGCTTCGATACAAACGAGAAAGACAGAGGGTTTCACTCTTAAGTTGATACCGCAGAACTCGGCAAAGTTAAATAATATATGTACGCCAACTACGACCGAGCCTTGCCTGTGTTAGATTGAGCGTAATTATTCTGAACTCTTTTCCTCCCGCGCGTCAGACAAATGGTTATAACAAAACGAGGGCTTGTTCTAAGTGCAGCAGCAGTGGTACTCACTGCTGTAACTCTTGCGAACACTGGTTGCAGTTCTAAATCTCTGGCTTCTTTTCGGGGAAGCCCTAAAGAGTTGGTTGATGAAGTTTGGCAGATTATTGACAAAAGTTATGTAGATGGCACTTTTAACCAGGTTGACTGGAAAGCGGTGCGGAATGATTATTTGAACCGGACTTATACCAGCGACGACGAAGCTTACAAAGCAATTCGGGAAATGCTGAAGAAGCTGGATGATCCTTATACGCGGTTTATGGATCCTCAAGAGTTCAGAAATATGCAGGTTGAAACTTCTGGGGAACTGACAGGAGTTGGGATTCAGTTGACTCAAGATGAGGAAACCAAAAAGTTGGTGGTGATTTCGCCGATCGAAGATACCCCTGCTTTTAGTGCTGGTATTCTGGCAAAAGATATCATTACTAAGATTGACGGCAAGAGCACAGAAGGCATGGATACGAATCAAGCAGTAAGTTTGATTCGCGGTCAGGTGAATACTGAGGTGACGCTGACTATTTTGCGGGGAAGCAAGGAATTAGAATTTAAGCTGAAGCGCGCTAAAATTGAAATTCATCCTGTGCGGAAGTCGGTGCAGAAAACTCCCATCGGAGAAGTCGGCTATATTCGCTTAAATCAGTTCAGTGCGAATGCTGCATCGGAAATGCGATCGGCAATTAAGGATTTGGAACAGAAAAAGGTAACGGGCTATATTTTAGACTTGCGTTCCAATCCCGGCGGGTTGCTGTACGGAAGTATTGAAATTGCTCGGATGTGGCTCAAAGAAGGTACGATCGTCTCAACGGTCGATCGAGTCGGTGAAGCCGATAAACAAACGGCAAACAAGGCAGCGATCTCAGACAAACCGTTAGTTGTACTGGTAGACGGCGGTTCAGCAAGTGCTAGCGAGATTCTATCCGGTGCTTTGCAAGACAACAAACGCGCGGTTTTAGTGGGAACAAAGACGTTTGGTAAAGGTTTAGTTCAGTCAGTACGCGGCGTGGGAAATGGTGCGGGTTTGGCGGTGACAATTGCCAAGTATTTTACTCCCAACGGCACTGATATCAACCACGCCGGGATTGAACCGGATTTTAAGGTAGAACTCACCGACGCTCAAAAACAGGAATTGAGGCGCGATCGCGATAAAATCGCTACAACGGCAGATCCGCAGTACGCGAAAGCTATGGAAGTTTTGACACAGCAAGTTACTGGTAAAACAGGGAACAATAAGGCGGAGTCGAAACCGAATGCAGCGCCACCTAAACCGAATGCGGCGCAAGCAAAACCGAGTGCGGCACCTTCTAAATCTAAGTAGAAAACCTGTTTCAGTTGACAGTTGACAGTTGACAGTTGACAGCGACCTATACCTGGAAGGAAGAGGATGGGAGTAATGAATAGTCGGATTTTAATTTCTCCCGCTTATGGGTTCCGGCTTTAAACCAATTCTTTCGGGTAAGGTTTCAGTTAAAAAAAGCATTCGGGGGAAGATTTACGGCTAAAAGCCAAGATTTTACACTCGAATGCTTCGCTATTTTTGGCAATCGGTCATTGCGGCTGGCATTTGCCGGCGCGAATTAATCCGATGCGGCGGGCGATGGCATCTTCTGGCGAATCGTAAGGGCCCCACTTTTCAATAATACTGGGGTTTTGTTCTTCGAGTTGGGCGATCCTCTGCGAGGGCTCCGCCAACGGCAAAATATCGCAATTACCCGCAGGACGTTTGACAATATAAAATTTTGGTGTTTCTGTCATAGCTAAATTCGTCACATAAAAGCTGGATACTAACTAGGCAATGGGATAATTATATCGGCGTTGCTGATTTACGGTATGAACGGCTAAATATGCAAATCATAAAAACCCTTGTCCACAAAGCTTCTGGATTTTTGCCTGGTTCTTTTTCATACCCTGATTAAGTAAGGCCAAAAATCTTTAACTATAAAGTCAATTTATGAGTTCTATGATTCAGATTACCCCCTTAACACACTTCAATCAATGGCTGGCTGCACAGAAAATCAGCCTCGCCTTCACCACCTATCAAACCAATCGGTTATTCTTGATTGGATTGAAACCCGATGGCAGGTTGTCAGTGTTTGATCGCGAATTCGATCGCCCGATGGGACTATTTGCCACCTCAGAAGGCCTCGTGATGAGTACCTGTTATCAAATCTGGCAATTTGACAATCTTTGCCGTGAGGAAGTGGGCGATTATTTAGGGTACGACAAACTCTACGTTCCCCGCATCGGCTACACCACTGGTGACATAAATACTCACGACCTAATCGTAGATAAATCGCAAAACTGGGTATTTGTCAACACCCAATTTAGTTGTCTGGCAACACGCGATCGCGACTACAGTTTTCGCCCCATCTGGCAACCGCCGTTTATCTCCTCCCTCGCCGCCGAAGATCGCTGTCACCTCAACGGTTTAGCAATGGTAGATGGCGAACCCGCTTACGTCACTGCTTGTTCCCAAACCGATATTCCCGCAGGTTGGCGATCGCATCGAGGCGGCGGCGGCTGCATTATCGATATCCGTTCTAACGAAATCATTTGTAGCGGCTTAACCATGCCCCACTCACCCCGATTTTACCAGAATAAACTGTGGGTACTCAACTCCGGTACTGGCGAATTAGGCTATGTAGAAAATGGACAATTTCAGGCGATCGCCTTCTGCCCCGGTTTCGTCAGAGGGTTGGCATTTCATAACAACTATGCGATCGTCGGACTCTCCAAACCCAGACATGAAAATTTTCAAGGATTGACATTAAGCGATCGCTTATCCGCCCAACAGCAACAACCTCAATGCGGATTGATGGTAGTGGATTTAAACACAGGCAATATCGTCCACTCGCTGATATTTGAAGAAGTCGTCAAAGAATTATTTGACATTGCTGTATTGCCCGGAGTGCGGCAGCCAATGGCATTAGGATTTCAAACCGACGAAATCGAACGATTAGTTACTTTCCCAGGTTCTAGCATTATATCAATCAGACCCGGCATTCATCAACCCCCTGAAACATCTGTCAAAGTCAGCGAATCCCTCGTGCCTGCCGTGATTGGCACAGAAAAATTAGAAACCGCAGCCGCAGCTTTTGATCGCGGCAGAGAGTTACAAAAACAACTAAAATTGGAAGAAGCAGCCGCTTATTTTCAAGAAGCCATTTCCCTCGATCGCAACTATATCCCTGCCTACAATAACTTAGGAAATCTCCTGCAATTACAGGGAAAAATCCCAGAAGCGATCGCCCTACTCCAACGCGCCATCGAGATTAATCCCAATCAAGCAGCCACCCGCTGCAATCTCGCCAGCGCTTACCTATTGCAAGGGAATATCGCAGCAGCAAAAGCTGGATATGAAGAAACACTACGCCTCGATCCGAATTTCTATCTCGCCTATCTTAACCTCGGAAAGTTGCACGCCTCGCGCCAAGAAACTGTCATAGCTGAAGGTTATTTGAGAGAAGCGCTGCGCCTCAAACCCGACAATACCGAAGTGAGAACAGCCCTTGAAAGCCTGACTTCTGGAAAACCAACCTTGCTAAACCCACCGCGTCAACCAGAAGAAACGCGCTATCCCGTCAAATACCAAGCTGTTTACAACCTCACAGCCGACAATATTTCCGCCTACGATGCCTTCACCTTCCCCAGCCTGCAAAAACGCTGGCAAACCCAAACTAAACGGGGCGAAATTGTAGGAATTTCTGCCACCATTTCCCATCAAATGGTAGGAATGGCGATCGCCGAAATCCTTCCCGAATCCCAGAACCCGCCATCCTTATCTGCCAGCATCATCTCCTGCTACGTCGTTCCCCACCATCGCCATCAAAGCATCGGCACAACCCTGATCGGGAATTTGGAAAAAGAACTGAAAAAAGTCGGTTGTCAGCGAGTCGAAATCTCCTACAAAAGCAGTGAATTAACAGCACTAGCCCTCGAACCCCTATTAAAAAACAAAGGCTGGCTCCCCCCTCAAACCACCTTTTTATTAGCCCAAACCACAACCCAAAAAATTGCCGAAGCCCCTTGGCTGCACAAATACCCCTTACCCGATTCATTTACCGTTTTTCCCGGGAGCGAAATCACCGCCCAGGAGCGCCAAGCCATTCTTCAACAAGGGGAATATCCAAACCCATTGAATCCCTTTAGCGACGAATCCAGAATCGAACCGCTCAATAGTTTAGGATTGTGCCATAATGGAGAAGTCATCGGCTGGATGATCACCCACCGCGTCGCCCCAAATACTATTCGCTACTCCAGCTTATTGGTGCGAAAAAAGTATCAAAAATTAGGTCGAGGAATATCCCTGTTAGCCGCATCAATTAAACTGCAAATCGACAGTGAGATAGAGAATGGCACTTTTTCAGTGGCGGCAGACAACGAGCCAATGCTCTCCTTCCTTAATCGGCATCTGCGCCCCTATTTAACCGGAATAGGCTCTTCGCGCATCGCCGTTAAACTGCTTTAAAAAGTCAGGACTAAAGCCAACTGGCACTCTTAGTGAGCGTTCCTCCCATCCAATTGCCAATTACCCATTAAAAAACTATGCCCGCCTTTGCCGCCCCCCAAACTAACCCCTTCAACCTCACCGATGTGGGGACTTCCGCCTCCCCCACCTTTGTCGATATTGACGGCGACGGCGATTTAGATGCCTTCGTTGGGGCAGGTGACGGCTTCACGCTCTACTACCGGAATACCGGCACCGCTAGCGCCCCAGTCTTTGCCGCCCCCCAAACAAACCCCTTCAACCTCACCAATGTGGGGTTTTTAGCCACCCCCACCTTTGTCGATATTGACAGCGACGGCGATTTAGATGCCTTCGTTGGGACAGGTGACGGCAACACTTACTACTACCAGAATACCGGCACCGCTAGCGCCCCAGTCTTTGCCGCCCCCCAAACTAACCCCTTCAACCTCACCGATGTGGGGAATTACGCCTCCCCCACCTTTGTCGATATTGACGGCGACGGCGATTTAGATGCCTTCGTTGGGGCAATTGACGGCACCACGCGCTACTACCGGAATATCGGCACCGCTAGCGCCCCAGTCTTTGCCGCCCCCCAAACAAACCCCTTCAACCTCACCAATGTGGGGTATTTAGCCGCCCCCACCTTAGTCGATATTGACGGCGACGGCGATTTAGATGCCTTCGTTGGGGCAGGTGACGGCAACACGCGCTACTACCGGAATACCGGCACCGCTAGCGCCCCAGTCTTTGCCGCCCCCCTAACTAACCCCTTCAACCTCACCAATGTGGGGAATTACGCCTCCCCCACCTTAGTCGATATTGACGGCGACGGCGATTTAGATGCCTTCGTTGGGGCACAGGACGGCAACACGCGCTACTACCAAGATTTGCTTCCCCGTGTCAGCATTGCCCCCGGCACCACACCCAGCGAAGCCGAACCCACCGCCCCCGTCAACGGCAACTTCGTCGTCACCCTCTCAGCCCCCGCCACCGCCAACACCACCATCAACTACACCGTCAGCGGTAAAGCCACACCGGGCAGCGACTACACCGCCTTATCGGGTAGCGTCACCATCCTCACAGGGCAAACCACAGCCACTATTAACGTCATTCCCGTCTTAGATAACGTCAGCGATCCCAGCGAAACCGTACAAATCACCCTCACTGCTGGCACAGGATACAACCTAACGAAGACTAAAACTGCCGTACTGCAAATCGCCGATAACATACCCAAAACTTTTACCGCCCCCCAAACAAACCCCTTCAACCTCACCGATGTGGGGAGTATCGCCTCCCCCACCTTAGTCGATATTGACGGCGACGGCGATTTAGATGCCTTTGTTGGGGCAAGTGACGGCAACACTTACTACTACCGGAATACCGGCACCGCTAGCGCCCCAGTCTTTGCCGCCCCCCAAACAAACCCCTTCAACCTCACCGATGTCGGGACTTACGCCTCCCCCACCTTTGTCGATATTGACGGCGACGGCGATTTAGATGCCTTTGTTGGGGCAATTGACGGCAACACTTACTACTACCGGAATACCGGCACCGCTAGCGCCCCAGCCTTTGCCGCCCCCCAAACAAACCCCTTCAACCTCACCGATGTGGGTTCTGCTGCCTCCCCCACCTTTGTCGATATTGACGGCGACGGCGATTTAGATGCCTTTGTTGGGGCACGGGACGGCAACACGCGCTACTACCGGAATACCGGCACCGCTAGCGCCCCAGCCTTTGCCGCCCCCCAAACTAACCCCTTCAACCTCACCGATGTGGGGGTTGACGCCTCCCCGACCTTAGTCGATATTGACGGCGACGGCGATTTAGATGCCTTCGTTGGGGCATTTGACGGCAACACGCGCTACTACGAAAACGCCCCCATTGTCAGCATCGCCGCAGGCATTACTCCCGCAGAAGGTGGCGCAAGCGGCACTTTTACCATCACCCTCAACGATATTGCACCGGATGGTTTTACAGTGGCTTACACAGTAGGGGGAACCGCAACCAATGGCACTGACTACACCACCTTATCGGGAACCGTCACCATCCCAGCCGGACAAACCACTGCCACTATTAACGTCGTTCCCACCGACGATGCCATTGTCGATCCCAATGAAACCGTTACCATCACCCTCACAGACGGTGCAGCTTACAACCTCGCCGCTGCCCCCAACAATACCGCCTCGCGAACCATCACTGATAACGATATTGCCGGAGTCACAATCACTCCCACTTCGACAACAGCTACAGAAGGCGGTACAACTGGTAATTACACAGTAGTTTTAACATCACAACCAACAGCCGATGTTAATCTTGCCATTGGCAACACTTCGCAAACTAATACTTCAGCTTCCACACTCACCTTTAATTCAACTAATTGGAATACACCGCAAACCGTAACTGTCACGGCTGTTAATGATAACCTCGTTGAAGGCAGCCATAGTGGAACTATTACTCATACTGCAACTTCAGCGGATACCAATTACAACAGCATTCCCGTCGCTGCTGTGACAGCTAATATCACTGATAACGATATTGCCGGAGTCACAATCACTCCCACTTCGACAACAGCTACAGAAGGCGGTACAACTGGTAA
>NZ_JAUBRB010000018.1:111897-112118 GCF_036701585.1 Microcoleus sp. POL10_C6
GATACCAATTACAACAGCATTCCCGTCGCTGCTGTGACAGCTAATATCACTGATAACGATATTGCCGGAGTCACAATTACTCCCACTTCTACCCCAGCTACAGAAGGCGGTGCAACTGGTAATTACACAGCAGTTTTAACATCACAACCAACAGGCGATGTTACTCTTGCCATTGGTAACACTTCTCAAACAACTACTGACGCTGCCACACTTACTTTTAC
>NZ_JAUBRB010000019.1:0-33421 GCF_036701585.1 Microcoleus sp. POL10_C6
GATTTTAAATCACCCTAACCTTCCTTCAGTCTTGTCTTATGGTACTCTGGCTGCTTAAAAACTGTCCGGAGTATTGTTGTAAGTTAGATGCAAAAGACAAGGGGAAGGTTGTAGATGCCAACTTCAAGTCCATGCTAAGAGACTTGATGGATCAATTCGGCATGAAGCCTGGAATTGATTACGAGGACAACTTACGCCCTAATGAGCCAGGAGCAGATTTCGTTATCTACAGTAAAGAAGCAAATAACTTAATCAAAGATCTACTTGCAGGAAACATCACAGTTGTTAGAGAGCATACAAGGGTTTATAAATCCGGAAAAACTGTGATAATCGATGCTCATTATAGAAGACTCCGTTAGAACACTCAGAGGTAATCATTCATGAAATCTGAAGTATTTAAGGTTGGTAGTTACGTTTGGGAGTGTAAATCCTCCTATACCGATCCTGGTGGAGCAATTGATGTAACTTATCTTAGGGCAGAAATTGCAGATATTGAGAATAGATGGCTGTATGAAGGAAAGCCAAGCGGTTATTATTATGTTTTTCCTGTGAACCTGATCAGCAATGAAGCAAGGCGGGAACTAGACAAACTCAAAAACTCCTACAGAGGTGACGTTGATATTGACTTTTACGATCGTGTCGATATGCAAAAGCTGATTCAGAAACTGGAAAAAATTCGTGATATGCAGTCACTCGTAGATTATATTAAAGCAGTGTGGATGGGCTAATGTCTCAAAAACTACAATTCTGGCAAACAAAAATTTTCTCTGAAGAAGTTACACAAGGTTTTACATATGAAAGTTTGTATGAGGCTCTTAAGAGCCTTTTAAGAGGAACTGAGATCCACTCATCTGAGTATGTCGAAAATTACTTTGAGAAAGTTCAGCTTAATTACCTTCGGATTAACTTAGCTCAGCTTGAAAAAATAGTTCCAGAGGATACCAAGAATCTTAAATATGTACTCTTTGATCCTAAAAAAACTACTTTTTTTATGATGGATCATCAGATATGGAGCGGTATTCAGACGCTTACTGAATCTTTTATCAGGGATACAATAAACGAAGAAAAACAAGAATTAGAGGAAAAACTGAAGAAAACTACTGGGATAGCTAAAGACTACGACTGTCTCTCTAATCTTTTTGAGAAGAAGCTTTTGTTTGTAGCTATCTTTTAGTCTTAGATAGAAATGAACTGCTCCTAATATGGTCGTTATTTTACTGGGAGATTGAGCCGTATAACAATTCGCTTGGAGCGGACTGACAGAAGGTTTGGATAGATTGCGAGAGTTATTTGCAGCCGCTCAAGCGAACCGTTATCTCGTAAACACTGCCTGACCTTGGAGATGATTCGGAAGCTCGATCGAGAGCTTGACCTACAGAAAATTGGTAGAATAAATAGACACGCTTCGATCGCGCACCCATTCAACAAGCTAGTAGATCCAATCTTTTCGCCAAACCTCAAACGAGGAGATTCTCAAATGCCATTGGCTGAACTAATGTCACAGATCCAGGAACTTTCAAAAATTGACAAGCTTCGGCTGATGCAGTTTCTGGCAACAGAACTGGTCAAAGAAGAAGATGCAACAAACTTTTTTGTTGCCGATCGAGAGTATCCGGTCTGGTCGCCTTACAATTGCTCTGAGGCTGCCAACGTTTTAATGAATCTTCTGACGACAAAACAACAAGAACAGAATGATTGACGCTCAGAGATTTCCCTACAAAATCATTGACAGCAGTCTTGGCATGGTTGATCGAATGCCGTATCTGCCATTGACACTCAGCCTGAACGGTCAATCCTTGAACGCTGAGGGCTTACTAGATACAGGCGCAAGCGTTAATGTTTTGCCCTACGAGTTAGGGCTAGAACTGGGCTTAGTCTGGGAAAATGAGACACTCTCAGTCGTATTGGCTGGGAATTTGGCTCGATTTGAAGCCCGCGCAGTCGTTGTTAATGCTCGAGTTAGTTCATTCCCAAGGCTTAACCTGGCATTTGCCTGGACAAAAGCAACCAATGTACCTTTGATTTTGGGGCAAGCTAATTTCTTCTTCGAGTTTGATGTCTGTTTCTTCCGGGCACGTTCAGAATTTGAAATCCGTCCTAAGCAGAGTGAATAGAAATGAAGACACTCCAACTATACCGTTATCTCGTAAACGCAGCCTGACTTTGGAGATGATTAGGAAGCTCGATCGAGAATAAAGAATTCCGATGGATAAATATCGCCCTACATTAAGCTGTTCTGCCTTTAAATTGTATGGCAAAAAAATCAAAGTCTTGTGGGGTGGGCGTCCCGCCCGCCCTGAATATACAATTTAAATGTCGCCCTACATTACCAACACTAATTGCTGCTTTATTCTACAATTTATCAACAGATCAAAAAATCAAAATCCCTTCAATCGGTGAAAAACGGGAACGGGAATTGCGGTCTCCTACAGCTAGGACTTGATATGAAATCTACGAGCAAGGCAACTGGTTGAGCCAACAATCCCCGTACCTTAATAGTCGGGGAGTGTCAACAACAACTATCATGGCAACTCAACCGAACTCGGTTTAGCAATGTGAGGCAAGCCCCAGCCCAATTTTTCCCGCAAAATGTGGAAAAACTCAAAAGATTGCACCCGAATAAAGCGGGCTGGGTACTGAGCTCGCTCGACTTGCACCCAATCTTCAGGCAGAACATAACATCCGCCGTTACCGTCTACCACCATTACCAGGCGGGTGGGACTCGCCGGCAAAATCTTGACCGGCTCGGTGTTGGAAAACACCAAAGCCCGCGAAGCCATTGAATGCGGGCAAATAGGCAGCAACTGCAACACCGGCACTCCGGGAATGATGACAGGGCCACCGGCAGAAAGGGCGTAAGCTGTCGATCCTGTGGGAGTTGCGATGATGACTCCATCAGCAGCAATGTCAATAGAGGCGTGCTGGCCGATCGCCACTTCAAAATGACACATACAAGTCAGCGGTTCCCGGTGCAGCACCATTTCATTGAGACAAAGGGCTTCCCAGAGGCAGTCGTTTTCTCGAAACAGCCGCACCGCCAGCATTGATCTTTCTTCTATTTCGTATTCTCCGGCGATTACCTTTTCCAAAGCTTGCGGCAGCAAGTTCAGGTAAGTTTCTGTTAAAAAGCCCATGTGACCGGTATTGACAGTCAGCAGCGGCACTCCAATCGGAGCGACTTGGCGAAATGCCGACAGCACCGTACCGTCGCCGCCCAAAACCACTGCAAACTCCATGTCGCTGTCAAAACCGGGGGGGACGAGTTGTTCGATCTGAGTGTGGCACAGGGGGCGATCGGGGCTAGAATAGCCCAGAATTCCTCCCGAACCAGAAACCGAGCAAACCTCCCAGCCGCGGGCAGTCAGCTTGTCTTCCAACTCTGCGGCGATGCGACAAGCCACAGGTTTAACGTCGTTGTATATAATCCCAGCTTTCGGCACTTTAAAATGTAAAGGGCATTTTTTGTTTACTCCGTTTTTTAGTCTTAAGCTGCTCGTACTCTATTTCCTTGAGCTTCTTCATAATCAGATTAAAGTATTCTTCCAGATAAGACTCCAAAGTAGTAGTTTCTTTAGGGTCGATTCCGAAGACACTGTAAACGTCATCCATCGGAGCTTTCAAGGGTTTTCCGGCTGCCAAAACTTCTGAAAAAGCCAATCTGTCAGCTACGTTCCAACTCCACTGAAAGAAGGTAGCTAATTTACGAGTAGCCTGCAACAAGACATCTGGGGTGCGCGTAATTTTGGCTTCCTTCCCTGACAGCCGTTCGCACAACCGCACGATTTCGTCAGCATCCCAAGCGCGATTTCCCACCACCGGAAAGCTTTTTTTCTCGGTTTCATGAACGGAAAGGGCCCGGACGGCAAATTTAGCAACGTCCTGAGTGTTCATGTAGGCAAGGGCGGATGGCTTGTTGGGCAGCCAGACTGCCTGATTGTCCAAAATCGGCATTGCATACAGGCTCAGCAGTCCTTGCAAAAAGCCGCAAGGTCTCAAGATTGTGTAGTCTAGACCGGATTCTGCTAAGAACAATTCGGTACAGCGCTTGATTTCCAACAAGGGGACTTGGGGATATTTCTCCGCGTCGAGAAAGGAAAAGAATATGTAACGCTTGATGCCTGCTGCTGCTGCTGCTTGGATCAGCGATACTTTTCCGTCCCAGTCTACTCTTTTGATGCTGACAGAATCGGCTGCACTGGCTGTTGCTGCATCGATAATAGCAGTGACGCCTTCTAGGGCCGGAGGCAGACTGTCTGGCTGGCAAAGGTTCCCCGGTACGAGTTCAGCGCCCCATTCTTTCAAAAATGCAGCTTTTCTGTAACTTCTGACTAAACAGCGCACCTGGTAGCCCTCGTCTAGGGCGCGGCGGGCTATCTGGCGGCCGAGAGTGCCGGTGGCACCTAAAATCAATAAAGTCATCTAGGGATTAATTATGAATCTTAAACTTTCAATAAGATGGTATCAGGTTTTTGTTAAGTTTTTTATATAAACTTAACAAAAACCTGAAATTTTCTCATTTTAGGCTTGAGATATTCGCCAGAAGGCTTGCTTTTGGCAGCAAGTAGACTCTAGAAGGCAGAAGGTAGAAGGCTTCTGAAGGATTGTTGAAAAAAACTTATTCTTCGCCGCCTTGCAATTTGAGCAGGAGGAAGCCTCCACCTATACCCACGAAAATTAGGGAAAAGGACAAAAAGGCTGCATTGAAAATTTCAGGATTCATGATTATATATGTCCAATTGGGCGATCGCATTAAATAAACATAATATAATTTGGGGCAACCAGGTACATGAATGCTAAAATTTCAGTGCCGAAATTCCTGTATTTTGTTGGAGAAAACTGCCTTGAGTCTCGATCGGGAATCAAAACTAGCTGTAACTCTGGGAGATCCGGCGGGAATTGGCCCGGAAGTGATTCTCAAGGCATTGGCCGATCCTGCTGCTGGTTTGAGGGTAACGGTTATAGGTTCTAGGATAGTTTTGCAGCAAACTTACGATAAGTTGCGATCGAGCAATCCAGCAGCAGAAGCGGCAAATCCCGAAACATTAAACATTATTGATATCGAACCAGACAGCAAGTGGGGCGAAATTGTCCCCGGTGTCGGGAGTGCCGCTAGCGGGGCGGCTAGCTTTGCTTACATGGAAAGTGCGATCGCCCGTACCATCGCCGGCGAATTCTCCGCCATCGTGACAGGCCCGATTTCCAAAACTTGCTGGCAGGCGGCAGGTTACAATTATCCCGGACAAACAGAACTTCTCGCAGAAAGGGCAAAATCGCAGCGATTCGGAATGCTGTTTGCCGCCACATCTCCACACAGTGGCTGGACGTTGGTAACTTTACTCGCTACCACACATATTTCACTCCGTCAAGTCCCCGATGCTTTGACTCCAGAATTACTGAGTGAAAAACTAGAATTACTGATAAACTGTTTGCGGGAAGATTTTGGGCTAGAAAGACCGAAAATTGCGATTTCTGGCTTAAATCCTCACAGCGGCGAAAATGGCAAACTGGGAAATGAAGAGCAAGACTGGATGATACCTTGGTTGGAAACGCAGCGCGATCGCTTTCCTCAAGTGCAGTTAGACGGGCCAGTCCCCCCTGATACCCTGTGGGTAAAACCGGCTAAAGTTTGGTACGGTTTAGCCAAGGAAGCTCACGACGGTTACTTGGCAATGTACCACGACCAGGGGTTGATTCCAGTAAAATTGATGGCTTTCGATAAAGCAGTCAACACTACAATTGGCTTGCCTTTTGTCCGCACATCTCCGGATCACGGCACAGCTTTTGATATTGTAGGTCAAGGGATTGCGGATGCCTCCAGCATGAAGGCAGCATTGCAGTTGGCGGCTCAGTTGGCTAGTCGCAGAACAGCAGTTAAAATAAGGCGATAGCTTTAGTACGCCTGACGCTTGGAACAATTGTGTCATTCCTATTGATTTTCGCTGGGGTGAGGCGGCAAGCAAGCTGGTAATTTCCTTCGGTCGATTAAAATCAACTTTTGGTAGCGCAGTATGGCAGCATCTAATGATAATTCAGGCAAAATATATCAGTCAGAAAAAGAGGTTTCTGATGCAACTCTGGCAAATTCTAAAGCTGGAGAGCAACTTCAGGAATTGCTAACCATACTGACTGAATTCCAGTTATTAAAGAAATCAAAAAAAGAACCAAGCGAGCTGAAGTTACCCCTTTCGGAAAAGTCTGTGCAGCGGTTGGAGGATGAGGAAAATCGACGCCAACAATTGTCTTTTCGGATCGAATCACCGAGTATTGTGCCGGAAGTATTAACTAACGAGGAAGAGATCCCATCTCAAAGACGAGAAAACAATAATCAGGAACCCGATTTATCTATTGCCGGGAAGGTAGCCAAAAATAATCGGCAGTCGGAGGAAGAATTAGAACAAGCAGTAGAGCAGTTTAAACAGTTGCAACAACTGCTGTTTGAAAGGGATTTACCGGAATTTTACAGTAATGTTTTGAGCGTGGAACAAAGGTTGGAAAATTTTGAGAATCTGATGTCTCAACCAGAAGAGTTGATGGTTTTACTGAAACCGTTAATTCCTGAGTTAGTGAGAGAAGAAATAGAGGAGTTGAAGTCTGAATTAAAAAAGGCGATCGAACTCGCGAGCAATAATAACATTAATCCGATCGAGTTGGAGGCAAAATTAGCAGATTGGGAAAATCAAATTGCTAACTTGAACCAGCAGCCACTGCCGAATACAGAACAGTTAATGCAACGGCTGATGCCGGTGGTGGGCGATCTGCTCAACCGTAAGGTAGAGGAGTCTAAGTTAGAGGTAGCTTCGGCGATCGCACCGAGAGTCAATCAAGTAATTCACAATCAAAACGGACTTGAAGAACAGGTAGTAAGAATTGAAGATAGAATTGCGAATATTCAGCAGCGTTACCAGCAGCAACCTGAAGATTTAATTAAGCAGCTAGTACCAGTAGTTAGCGATTTGCTGAACCGCAAAATTAGTGAATTAAAATTAGAGGTTGTAGAAGCTGTTGCTCCCTCAGTACAGGTAAGAATAGCTTGGGTAGAAATAGAAGAAAAAGTATTGAGCCTCATCGAGAGCCGATTGGCTACGCAACAGTCGCCAACTCAGAAGCCAGAAGAGATAATGGCGATGCTAATGCCGGCAATAACTGATTTGCTGAATCAGAAAATCGATGAATCAAAATTACAAGTAGCAGCGACGATCCAACCTTTGATAGAATCAGCAATTCTTCAAAGGGAAGTTCAAGGAAAATTGAGCGACGTAGAAAGTAGACTAAATAATCTTCAGCGACAGCAAAAAACGCAGCCGGAAGATATAATGGCAAGGTTAATGCCGTTAATGATTGAGTCGCTGAACCGGAAAATCGAGGAAACCAAGTTAGAGGTGAGAGAGGCGATCGCACCCGGTGTCAACACGGCTCTTCAAAACAGCGGTATTGCAGCGCAAATATTAAATAATGAAACTAAGATTGTCGAAGTTCAGCAGCAAGTTTTAGCCGAGATAGAAGGGTTGATGGCAAGAATAATGCCAGTGATTGTAGAAATGCTGTCTCGAAACATCGGGGAAGCAAAGCTAGAGATAGAATCTGCGATCGCCCCGGCTGTCGATGCCATCATTCAGAATAAAAGGATCGATCAAAGACTCGCGAAGATCGAACAACAGATTGTGGCGATCGAACACCGGATTTATGAATCGACAGACTTGTTTACCGATTTACTGAAACCTTTGATTGACGAGCTGATGGTTAGCCATCACGCCCAACTGCAAAAGTCTGTCATCGAATCTATTTTACCATTGTTAGATGAAGTTGTAAGTTATAATTACAGACTCAACGATAAAGTAGGGGAACTCGATCGTAAAATTACTGATGCGGAATGGGGAGGCGATCGGGAAGAATTAATCGCCCGAATTAAAATCATGTTTCCCGAAATGATGCTCCAAACAATTAATGAGTCGAGAAAATCATTTGTCGAAACCATAAGTCCGATAATTGATGAAATAATTAATACGAAAACCAGAGAAAATAGACAATCGATGGGAGTAGCCATATCGTCGGCCCTTCCTGTGGGAATCAGCCACAAAATGAGTGAATCGCCCGATGAAATTGCAATGGCGATCGCGCCAGAAATGGCCGCCGCTATCAAACAGCAAATTCATCTCAAGCGAGAAGCAATGTCGGATGCACTTTATCCGATCATCGGCAGCACGATTTTAAAATACATCGCCGAGAGGATGCGGAAAATCAATGAAAAACTCGAAGCCACTTTAAGTCCAGAGGTAATTAGTCGCAAAATTAAAGCCAAATTAGAGGGTATTTCTGAAGCAGAATTGCTCCTGAAAGAAACCACACCGCTGAGTGTTAAAGCTGTGTTGTTAATTCAAGCAAAATCGGGATTAGTAATTTCCGCAGTGCAGAAGTCTGAACGCGAACAGCTAGAATCAGACATAGTAGCAGGGATGCTGACTGCTATTCGGGCTGTTGTCAACGATTGTATATCTCAGTCGGGAAATATTGCAGAAATTGATGCTATCGAATACGGCTCATCTACGATCGTATTGGAAGTAGCGGATCAGTGTTGTCTAGCAGTAGTGATGCAAGGAGAAGCCCGCCAGTGGTTTAAGTATAAAATGCGATCGATATTCAACAATATTGTTCAAGAATACGGAGATCAAATTCGGTCATTTAACGGCGATCCAGCAACTGTACCACCCGAAGTAAACTCGAAATTGCAAAAATTAATCGATACAGAGGTAAAAGTTAAATCTCGTAAACGTCCAATTTTACCCATGATCGGTTTGGCAGCGTTAGGTTTAATTGGCGTACCTTGGGGAATTCATCAATACCGCAGCAGAGTTGAAGCCAGCTTAGAAGCAGATACGAATTTAGCATTACAATCTGCTCCAGAGTTATCGGTTTATCGTATCGCGGCAGATGTTAAAGATAAATTATTGGAGATTTCGGGCCGAGTGCCAAATCAAAATCTGCGATTGAAAGCGGAAAAAATCGCTCAGCAAGTGGCTCCACAATCAAGAATTGAAAATAAAATTATAGCCGTTGAAGTACCTCCTGATCCGGTTTTAGTAGAAGCCGATGTCAAGCGGACGGCAGCTCTTTTGAATAAAGTAGAAAGCATTAATATCTCAGCTCGCTATGCAGAGGGAAAAGTCGCCGTTGCAGGCAGCGTAAGCAAAGTGCCAGATGCTCAGAAAATCACTCAAGCTTTTGAGAAAATTCCGGGGGTGAAGTCTGTAACAAATACAGTGATAATAGGAACTCCACCGCCGCCAAAGATAATAATGCCAGTTCGCGTGTATTTCGGTGCAGGCTCGGCAAGTTTGGAGGCGAAAGACGTAGCACAAAAGCTTAGTAAAGTCAAGGAATATATGGAGAAAAATCGCACGAAGAATTTAAGGATAGTGGGCTACAGCGATTTTAAAAGCACTCCGGTAGAAAATCAAAAGTTGGCACTGGAAAGGGCGACAAATGTGAAAAATATTTTGGTTAGACAAGGGATAAATGGCAACAGAATACAAGTTGCTTCTACTAAGGGTCGTCCCGAAGGTGTGGAGGCAAATCAACCGCTGTGGCTGAGCAGATTGGTAGTATTTGAGGTGATCAATTAAAATTGGGAATTGGGAATTGTTGACTGTTGACTGTTGACTGTTGACTGTTGACTGTTGACGGTGTTGAGTGATGACAACTGCCCACTGACAACTGACAACTGCCCACTGACAACTGCCTCTTAAATTAATCTAACTCGCCCGGAGGTAAAGGCTTGTATTCGATCGCCCGCCAAGCATACTAACAAGCGGCCGCATCCATCAATGCCGGCGGCTTCTCCGCAGATGGTTTCCGACGCAAGTTCGATCGCCACCGGGCAGCCAATCAACCCATCGCGGCGGCGCAATTCCGGCAAAAGTAGCGCTAAACCGGACTTGGAGGCTGGCTTGTCTGTTGTAGAAAACATATCGGCTAGTTCTAGTAAATAGTGCCGCAGTCGATCGACCAAACACAGTTCATCTGGTACTGTACTAGCAATAGAATGCAAGCTTACCGCATTGCCCAGATCCCTTTCATCCAATCCCGCAGCCGCGAAATCTACGCAGCGGTTGAGTCCAATTCCCACAACGGCGCGAGTTTTACCAAACACATTGCCGGAAGTAGCTTCGCAGAGAATTCCCGCTAATTTGTGGCGATCGATCCAGACATCGTTTGGCCATTTCAGGCGCAGCATATCGCGACAGTCGGGAACCAAATCTTCGATCGCGTAAATCACGGCTAAACCCGCTGCTAAACTGAGCCCTGGCAACAGAGTGGGGTTGAGGTTGTCGAGTACAAAACTAACAGTTAAGACACCGGTTGGGGCGTGCCAGGTGCGCCCGTGTTGGCCACGCCCGCTGGTTTGTCGCTTGGTAAATACTGCATCTCCGTGGTGGAGTTGGGCCGCGCGGGCGATCGCCCAACTGTTGGTACTCGGACAGGTATCTAACGAGTGTAGCCAGTCACGGATGTTTGGGCGATCGGCTGCCAATGCGGGCACGGGAGTTAAGGGCAATTCAGACAACGTTTGATTTGTAGTATTTGATATCTAAAAGCTGATTATCGCATTTTCCAGAAGTGCCACCTCGCGCGACGGCGAGAATTCAGAGAAATTGGAGTGTCGTACGGTTTCAGCATCAGATTTACCTTACGCCACAACATCACTTTAACAGTAAAAATGTTGATATATAAGGACTTTGGGGGTCGCAGAGGGTTGGTTGGAGCGATCGACACCCCTTTAAAAAACCCAATTTAAAAAAAAGTTGTATTACCCCCTTGACAGTCTTGTAATACACAATGTAGTATAAATATATGACGAAGGGGAAAGAGATTCAAAGCCTTACCCCACAACCAATATGAACCTTGACAACTGAATAGGAAGTTAATCGTGTCACATAATTGTGGACATTGGCGGTGTAGACTCCGGCAACAAAAGCCCGATCTGGTTGTAGTACGCGGAATCAACCGCCACCCCGTCCCAACTTGAGTAATTCAAGGACAGAATATTGTTCATTTTCGCGGGGGTATAGCTCAATCGGTCAGAGCAGTCGCCTGTCGAGCGAAAGGTTGCGAGTTCAAGTCTCGTTACTCCCGTCAGTCGATTTTAGATTTTAGATTTTAGATTTTAGATTTACTCCACAGGAGAAGAATCTGGGAACTGGAACTTTGGTCTAAAATCCACACCTCCTGTCGGAAAGCAAGTATCCGTTTTTCGGCGGGGGTCAAAGTCCCGTAGGCAAAAGTCAAGCCGTCTCCCCCTCAAGGAGAAGATTGCGAGTGCAAACCTCGTCGGGACTCCCAGGTTAGGTGGCCGAGTGGTTGAAGGCGTCGGTCTGCAAAACCGATTTTCGCGGGTTCAAATCCCGCCCTAACCTCTGTTCCCAATCAGAAATTAAAAAATAGAAATTAAAAGATTAAACTAACAGTCTTTTAATTGAAATTTTTAACTTTGAAAAGGAACGAAGCGAAAGTGACATTGCAGCGTAGCTTAATAACAAAGCGCCAAGTTCATACCTTGGTCAATGCGGGTGCAAATCCCGCCGCTGCGACCACAAGCAGGGATGGTGTAACTGGCAACACTCTGGTCTCCAAAACCAGCATTCTGAGTTCAAATCTCAGTTCCTGTGCCAATTTATAGTGCTGTAGGCAAATGGTTTAAGCCGCTTGGTTTTCACCCAAGTGATTGCGGGTTCAACTCCCGTCAGCACTTCTCGTGGGTCGTTGGCAGAATGGTTTTGCAGCCGCCTTTTAAGCGGATGGATCGAGGTTCAATTCCTCGACGACCTACCAAAAATCCTATCTTGGGTCGGCCCTCCTATTGGCGTGGGTAGCTGTCTGTAAAACAGTAGCTTAAAGCGTTGCTGGTTCAATTCCAGCCCGACCCATTTGTAACTGCATTTAATCCGCAGTTGCAATCTTGAGAACGTGGTGTAGCCGGATAACATCTCAGTTAATAAAACTGAAGATTGAGGGTTCAAATCCCTCCGTTCTCGCTATGGAGAGGTGGCCGAGTGGCTTAAGGCGCTTTCCTGCTAAGAAAGAGCGGTTTAACAGCCGTCGAGGGTTCAAATCCCTCCTTCTCCGTTTTCCCCCGATAGCTCAGTTGGTAGAGCGCTTGTCTGAAGAACAAGAGGTCGTCAGTTCGATACTGACTTGGGGGATTGCGTTGCCTTATAGCTCAATGGTAGAGCAAGCGGTTGTTAACCGCTAGGTTGTAGGTTCGAGTCCTACTGGGGCAGCCATTTTTTCAATTGCCGAGTGGACGAAAGGCAAGTCGCATCGCTCTGAACGATGAGGTTGCAGGTTCAACCCCTGCCTCGGCATCCAATTATTGGGAAGTCGCCTAATTGGTAGGGCACCGCTCTTTGAAAGCGGCAAAATGCAGGTTCGATCCCTGCCTTCCCAGTTCTGCTATTACCAAAGCAGATCAATTACACTCCTGTAGCCCAATTGGCAGAGGCCGCAATTTCAAAAATTGTGTTGTGTGAGTTCAACTCTCACCAGGAGTACCAAATTTTTAACTAAGTTTCTACTTGCTCCTGTGGCGGAATTGGCAGACGCGGCAGACTTAAAATCTGTTTTATTTTGAGTGTGAGTTCGAGTCTCACTAGGAGCATCAACGGGATGTAATTCAGCGGCCAGAAGCCATGCTTTGGGAGCATGGAGTCGTTGGTTCAAATCCAACCATCCCGACTTTACCCCTGTGATGTAATTGGAAAACATCACTCGCTCAGAACGAGTGTTTTTTGCAGGTTCGAGTCCTGTCAGGGGTATGAGGTTTTATTCAATCTAAAATCTCAAATCTCAAATCTCAAATCGGTTTTGCCCCTGTAGCCCAATCGGTAGAGGCGCTAGATTTAGGATCTAGTTAGTGCTGGTTCGATGCCAGTCAGGGGTATTTGGTGACATCGCGGGTGAAGTAGCCTGGGTAGGCTTGGAGGTCTCATAAGCCTCTTAATAGCAGGTTCAACTCCTGCCCCCGCCACCAAAAATGCAGGTGTGATGTAATTGGCAACATGAGGCTCTTGTAAAGCTTTTTTGCCAGTTCAAATCTCGCCATCTGCTTGGCGTGCTGGTGTAGCTCAATTAGGCAGAGCAACTGATTTGTAATCAGTCGGTTGTAGGTTCAATTCCTATCACCAGCCCCACAATTGCGGATATGGTGTAACGGTAGCATTCGAGTCTTCCAAACTCTAGGCACGAGTTCGAGCCTCGTTATCCGCTTGGCTAAACGAGAGGTTTTTTTAATCCAAAATCTCAAATTTCCAATCTAAAATCGGTTTGCGGGTGTGATGTAAAGGCTAGCATCTGAGTATGCCATTCTCAGCGCATGGGTTCGAGTCCCATCATCCGCTTTTGTAGTCCTGAGCTTCGATGGTAGAGCGTTTGCCTTACAAGCAGACGCGGGGTAATCTCCTGTCAGGACTACCAATTTATGGGAGTGTAGCTCAATGGATAGAGCGCCGTGCTTCGGACGCGGATGTTGTGGGTTCAAGTCCTACCACTCTCGTTGTTTTTGCTTTAATTTAAGGAGGTTGATTCCATTGAATGGATAATTTTTTATATTAAGAGCGATCGCCCTTTGCGTGCCCCAATCTTTGGAGCCTACATACTTTAGTACGAGAGGAAAGGTAACGCTGTCAAAATCAGCGGGCGTTTGAGAACGAGGAGTGCATTGAACCCGGCAGGTTGGCTTAAAGGTAGCCATCCTTTAAAGAGTGTGTAATAACTCATCGGCGGAGTCCCTCTAGTAACTGAGAAAACGCAATGCTCTGATAACTTGCACGTCAAAGTGCGTGAAGCGCAGCTATCCCCTAGGGAATCGCGCATTAACAAAAAACATGGGAGTGTAACTCAACTGGATAGAGTGTCGAGCTTCTACCTCGAATGTTGTGGGTTCAAGTCCTACCACTCCTGCTGAATGGGTTCGTAGCTTAATTGGTAAAGCATCTAACTGGCTGTTAGAAAGATATCGGTTCAAATCCGATCGCAATCCACCACACCAATTTTAGATTTTAGATTTTAGATTTACTCCACAGGTGAATCTTTGACGCGGGGTCATAGCTCAATTGGTAGAGCGCTTGCTTTGCACGCAAGAGGCCAGGAGTTCGATTCTCCTTGACTCCACTTCCGGTGTCTGAAGTCGAAGCGGTCGAGACGCTAGCCCGTGAAGCTAGTTATTAGCGGGTTCAAGCCCCGTCGGACACCCCTTGGAAGATGCCGCTAAATGGTTGGCAACCAGTCTTGAAAACTGGGGTACAGGTAACTGTAAGGGTTCGATTCCTTCATCTTCCTTTTAACCACCGGAAGTCGAAAAGCGAGACACCGTGCTGATAACGCGGGGATAGGAGGGGCAGTACCTCCTCGGTGGATTGGTTTATAATAAGTCTAAATTTTCTAGTTATTCAACATAGAAGCCATGAGCATTCAAGCTCTCAAATTAGAATTGATTCAGTGGATTTTGTTATTAAAGGATATTCAAATTTTAAACGAAATCCAAAAACTGAAAGAAACGTCACCTCAAATGACTGCTGTTTTCAAACCCCGTAAATTTGGCTGTGCTCAAGGAATTTTTACTTACGTTGCGGATGATTTTGATGAAACACCTCCTGGTTTTTACGAGGTAAATTTGTTGTAATATCAAATTATCAAAATGAACGTGAAACATGATGAGAAAACTAAAATATTACGTTGCTTGCACCGTTGACGGGTTTATTGCTCGCGAAGATGGCTCATTTGATTGTTTTCCTATGCAAGGAGAGCATTTTGCTGATTTGTTCGATTCCTTTCCTGAGACTATTCCGGCTCACCTTCAGGAAGCACTAGGCATTCGTGCAGAGAACAAGCAGTTTGATGCGGTTTTGATGGGACGCAAAACCTATGAGGTAGGACTAAATGTGGGTGTAACTAATCCTTATCCCAGCTTGAAGCAGTATGTCTTTTCGCGCACTATGGAAGCCAGTCCCGATGAGAATATTCAACTTGTTTCGGACAATCCTGTCGCATTGGTTCAGGAATTGAAAAAAGAAATGGGTAAAGACATCTGGCTCTGCGGTGGTGGGGCTTTAGCGGCAACTCTTTTTTCTGAGATTGACGAGATGATTGTGAAGTTGAATCCGGTAGTAATCGGAGCGGGAATTCCTCTTTTTTTCGGTGCAATCGAGCCGACCAATTTGGAAGTTGCCGATCGCAAAATCTACAGCAACGGTTTCATGTTGCTTCATTATCGAGTGAAGCATTAGCGATAAGGACTTTATTAGTTGCAATTACTGCGGGCAAAAAAGGACTGAAGTCCTTACTACAAAATGATTTTCTAGGAATTACACAAAAATTGTATGCGGTATTTTCTCGATTTCAATGTTGATTCAGACCGATCGCCACAAATTTTTACAAAAATAGTTGAATTTTCAGAACAGTTGTGTTATAGTAGCCTAGATGCGGGAGTATAGCTCAGTTGGTTAGAGCAGGTGACTCTTAATCTCAAGGTCGAAGGTTCAAGTCCTTCTACTCCCATCCCAAATCCTAAACCTGAATTTATCGAAACTCACGTTTACAGTCAACTGCTGTAGCGGTTCGATGCGTCGGGGTTTTTGCGTGGTCGGATTTTTAATGCCGATCGACCATTGGGGCGAGTCGATCGATAAAAGTGCGATCGCCCAAGCTATTTTTAAACTGAATAACGACAGGAAATGGTGATTAGCTATGATGGCAAGTCTCTCGGCGCGCTGCTATGGGGGCGATCGCGATTTAGATGCGATCGCCCATTTAATCAATATTTGCGAAGAAGTCGATCGGCTCGATGAAGGCACTTCCATCTCGGAATTACAACAAGAATTTAACCAACCGTCCCTAGATGTAGCGCGCGATATCCGCCTTTGGGAAGATGCGGAAGGAAAATTAATCGGTTTTGCTCAGTTGTCGGTTTCTGAGCCTGGGGAAGTCATTGACGGTTGGCTGTGGTTTCGCGTCCACCCCGACGTGCGATCCGGCGATGTGGAAGCAGCCGCGATCGCCTGGGGTGAAGTGCGGATGCGCGAGGTGTCTGCGATGCGGGGCGGGCGCGTGAAACTGCGAACCTACGCTCGCGCTGAGGATTGCGATCGCATTTCATTGCTGACAAGTAATGGTTTCCAGGCTGATCGCTATTTTTACCGAATGGCGCGATCGCTCTCGGAACCGATCCCAGAACCGCAATTCCCACAAGGTTTTGCCCTCATTCAGTTCCCCGGCGAAGAGGATGCGGAAGCTTGGGTAGAAATGTTCAACCAGTCATTTATCGATCACTGGAATCATCACGATTTAACGGTAGATAAATTTAAGCACCAGTTAGCTAAACCCGATCACAGAAATGATTTAGACTTGATTGCTGTTGCTGATGACGGCACATTTGTCAGTTTTTGTTACTGCGAGATTAGTGTGCAAGAGTGCGATCGTACCGGGCGCAATGAAGGCTGGATTGCCTGTCTCGGCACTAGGCGCGGCTTCCGCAAAATTGGATTGGGACGAGCAATGTTGCTCGCTGGTTTGCATCGACTCAAAGCTGCCGGTGTCGCCACTGCTATTCTCGGCGTTGATGCTGAAAATTCATCAGGTGCATTGCGGCTTTACGAGTCTGCTGGCTTCCACAATATTCGCGACAGCATTTCTTATGTTAAGGATGTTTGATCGATGTTACAGCGGGCGATCGCACTTTGACCCAAGAAACCGGGTTTTTTACCGAATCTGCGGGTTGCAACGAAATATTTTCCTGAAAAAACCAGGTTTCTAGCCACTCGTGTAAGTTTTATCTAAAAAACTTTTGCTACCCCCTTGACACCTATGTAGTATACACGTAGTATATAAATATGGCAAGTGCAGGACAAGCAAAAACCTGTATTTTTCGTGCAAATTCTGAACCTTGACAACTAAATATTGCTCAAAATTTCAACGAACATCAATTTGAAAGTCTTGTAATATAAACTCGATTGTCATGTTGTTACTTTATACGAAACTGTTCGGTTACAAACTGACTCGGCCAGAGTCAGATGTTGTACGAAATCAGTCTAATTTCAACGAATTTCCTGCGGATTCAGAACAGACAAGCTCTGCCAGATTTCAATCAAGCAAAAAGGCTGAGGAAATCCGCAATATCAAACAAGCTTATCATTTAGAACGGCGCTTCTTTTAGTAAAGATTATCAGATGTCGTGAATCTTTACCGATACTGGCAGTTTGCTAAGTCTCACAAAAAGCCAAATTCGAGAGCAGATAAGCTACCAATCCACAATCCAAAATTGCTCTAGGAGGTATCGGTAATGGTTCACATTCGTTTTGAAGGACGTTCCTATGACGTGGCAGAAGACCAACTGGGTATCGCGGCAGGAATGAGCGACAAGGCTATTAAGGAACGTCTGGCCAATCATTTTGATGTCAAGGGATCTCGCTTCGAGTCTTACGTGCTCGATCGCCGTCCCAGCGGTGATTTAATTGTGCGCCCAGAAGCTGTTTACGGCTAGAAATTCACTTAAAGCACCTATTAGACAGCGCACCCCAACTAAAGAAGCTTACAAACTGGAAACGTTCGACTTAAAATCGAATTGTAGGTTCAATTCCTACTTACCGCGAGGCTAAAGCTTCTCTGACTTGTGCGCTGCCTTTTATAGCTGAATTTTTTATATCTATCCGGTGCTTAAAAGTTCCACTTCGCGCCCCAACAAAGGAAGCTTACGTACTAGCTCATTGGTAGAGCATTTCTCTTTAAAGAAAAGGTCGCGGGTTCAACTCCTGCGTATGTGCCAACGGCTTTCTTAACTTGCGCGAAGTGACTTTATCTACAAAAAAAAAAGAATGAGCAATTTAGAATAATCACAAGTCAAAACTTTCTAGTTTAGAGATTAGAAAAATTTTGTTCCGCACCCTAACGAGTGAAGCGAATACACACATTCTAATCGATTGGTCGCAGGTTCAAATCCTGCCAGCCCCGTTTAAGGGGCTGTAGCTCAGGGGTAGAGCCATCGCACTGTCAAAACGCTTTGCTAACTTGTGCGGAACATCTCATATTTATAAATATTAGATGTAAAAGTGGTGAGGAGAATTAAATTATGAAAAATACAACTCTAATTTACCGACCGCCCAGCGAGATAGACAGTCTGATTCACGCTTTCCAAGAAGGCAGCCTGCCACGAAGTCAATGGACTCACGAAGCGCATTTAACCGTTGCCCTTTGGTATTTGTGTTATGACTCGGAGCAAGAAGCGATAAATGCGGTGCGGAATGGCATTAAACGTTACAACTCCGTTCAGGGAATTGAGACTACAAAAGATGGCGGATATCACGAAACCCTAACGCTGTTTTGGGTGCGAACTATTCGCCGGTATCTCGCCGATGAAAGCCGGAATCGATCGATGGTAAATCTTGCTAACGGTTTGATTGCAAAATATGCCGATCGCACTTTACCATTTCGCTACTACACGCGCGATCGGCTGATGTCTTGGGAAGCTCGAAATAACTGGGTTGAACCAGATTTGAGAGCGATCGAATTAGAAACAGTTTCCCTGAAATAGTTAATTTCAAATCGCAGTTTTTGCCGCGCCCCAATCGCGAGAGCTTACATACAGACCCTATTAGGTTTAGCCATAGGTTTACTAAAAAAAGCTCCCCAAACTTGCGCGGTGATTTTTAAATTTCACTCGCTAGCGTGCAACAACTGCCAACCACCGATTTTGAATACTTCTCAAATCCAAAATCCAAAATCGAATAGGAAGGTAACACCAATGAATATGAATACAGCAGAGCGCGATTTACGTTTGGAAATGCTCAACAGTCTGCTCACCACTCCTCACCGTGTATTAGAAAAAGTAGCAGAAATTCACAAGTTAATAATCGAATTAGACCCCATTTTTTACGGTCATTTAGCAGTGTGGTATCAACGTCACGGCGACGTGCGCGATCACAAGGAAGTTTTTGCCGGAAATTTGCTGACTTCGGCGCTGACGGAACACCGAGATGCCGGTTTTATGATGCTGCAAGAGTTCCCTCCCTACGAGGTTTCGCGGATTGTGGACTTTATGAAGCGGCACCAGAATAAGTTGCCCCGCAGCGCGCGCACTGCTGTCACTCGCTATCTGAAATCGCGGGAAAAGAATCCGCAGTTTTTTGATCGCGCGGCCATCCGCAACCGCAAGGCGATGAAGCATTTGTACGCAACGCTGCACGTCAAGCCGAGCGATCGCGCTAACGCTATTCTGTTTAAAGACAATCCGCCGGAAGACTCTCTGGCATTCGTTTTGAAGCAGTTAGCAAAGGCGGCGACACCTGCGGAACAGGCGAATTTGATTGTTGAGTACAAGATTCCGTATACGATCGCAGTTGGTGCGATCAAACAGCTAACGCCAACGGTTTTGGCGGCGCTGATTAACTCGATGTCCCCGCAGGAAGTCATCAACAATTTGAAATCGATTCAGTCTCGCGGCGCGATGGATCACGCGGAAGTCAAGCAGTTGATTGACTCGAAGCTGGATGAAGCGGCAAAGTGCGATCGGGTTTCTGCTTACAAAGCGAGTGTTGCGGGTGCGGGCGCGAACTTCGACGCAGCAACGGCGGCGAAGCTGGAAGCGGTGACAAACGAACAGGTGAAGAAGCGCGGCAAGATTGCGAAAGCAACCGGTTTGTTGATTGACAAGTCTGGTTCGATGGAAAGTGCGATCGAAGTTGGGAAGCGTCTCGCTGCTTTGATTTCCGGCATTTCCGACGCTGAACTGTTCGTTTATGCCTTTGACACGATGCCGTATCCAGTGCAAGCAAATGGCAGCGAATTGACAGACTGGGAACGCGCTTTCAAGCACATTCGCAGTGGCGGCGGCACAAGTTGCGGTTGCGCGGTAGAAGCAATGCGAATTAAAAAGCAGGTTGTCGAGCAATTCATTATCGTAACAGATGAAGGCGAAAACACTGCACCTTATTTTGCAGATGCTTATCAGAATTACTGTCGCAGTTTGGGGGTAAATCCTGATGTTGTGATTGTGCGAGTTGGTGCTTGGTGCGAATATGTCCAGAAGCAATTGAAGGACAAACAAGTATCGGTAGAAACCTTTACGTTTGCGGGTGATTATTACTCCTTGCCGAATTTAGTGCCGATGTTGAGCCGTCCTTCGCGACTGGAATTGTTGATGGAAATTCTGGATACGTCGCTGCCTGTGAGGGATGACAAGTGATATAATTGGGCATGGCTCGTGAGTTAAACTGGCGGGCAATGCTCACTTTATGGGATAGCTACTGTGCCCTACCTCAAAGCAAAACATCTATCAACCCAAGGTAAAAGGTTGAATGAGAGGGTAAAAACTGCTAATCGCAAGTTAATTTATATTGGTGGTGAAATCAGGTTTCAATCCGAGATGGATTTGGAAGATTATATAGATGAGAAATTTGATGAAATATTTCCATCGCTAATTAAAATCAAAAGACAGCATACTGTAAAAATGCAGCGATGCGATTTATTGTGCTGTACCAAATCCGAAAAGCAGCCGATAATTATTGAGTTAAAAAATGAAGAAGATCGAGGATTAGTTTCGCAGCTAACTCGGTATCGTAAAGCTATTGTCACCAATAAATGCTTTGATGATAAAATAGACTATTCCTTGCCAGTTAAAATGATAGCGATCGCACCGAGTTTTCACGCTGATAATTACACAGACAAAGAAGCTTCAAAATTTGAAGAAGATTTTTGTTTTTGGGAATTTGCTGTACAAAATCATCAGAATTCAGGTCAATTTAAACTATTAAGTCAAATTTATGAAATTTCTTACCCTGTATTTGGGTTGCCAGAAATCTCTCCTAATTTAGATCGTAGCAGTTTACCTCCTTTTACTTGCAATTTTGTAGGTAGGCTCCCACCAGACTATCATACAGATTTTCTGAAGTTGCGAACTTTGCTTTTGTCTCAGCCAAAAGTAAAAGAAATGGTTAGTACCACTTACAGAAAAATATTGTATGGAACTGGGGATGGAGTGAATCACAAAAAAGTGGCCGAAATAACTAACACTACTAACGGAATCGTTTTATTTCTTTGGTTGCCAACAGCCGTTAATAAAAATATCAAAACACCGATAACTAGATTTGGATTTGTTTTGAAAAAAGTAGGCAACCCTTTTTCTGCAAATTCTTCTATAGAATGGGTTGTTTGTACCAAAGATACTATTAACTTAAAAGAGCAACCTCAACCTAATACATTTTCAGGAATGACTAGGCATGGAATGTTAAAATGGTGTAAACCTAATATGTACTTGACGCAAGCTGCACTAGGTTATAATCATAATACTTTTTTCTTACTTTTGTATTTCCTTAAAGGAATTACTCCACCTATTGATAGCACTACTAGGGAATGGTGGGAAATTTACCAAAAGGAGACAGACTTTAATTTAGGATGGTTTATAGATTTAGCTATCAAAACCTGGAATTATCGCGTCAAGTAGAACTTTTATATACGGAGACATTCAGCAGCAAACGAAAAACAGCCCGCAATCCTTCAGGTGTTAGCATTGTAAATTATTCTCTAGTTTGAGCGATAATTGCTTGTAATTCTGGATTAGCGATGGATGAGACTAACTGGGAATCCGCAGCAGCTAAAGCAGCGCGTAACTTTTCCGAAGTCAGTGCGGGATATTTTTCTAACACCTGCTGTTGAGTCCATCCCGCAGCAAAGAGCCCTAGCAAAAATTCTACAGATAATCGAGTTTCTGGTGCTGCTGGTTGATTTGTGGAAGCTTTCGGGTTTGGATGAATGAGCTTTCGCCAGTCCATTGTTTTACTTAAACGATTGGGGAAGATTTCGCTGATTATACTGCATTTGGACACAGTAGAAACACGGGCATCGTTGACTGACTTTGTAACAGTGCCACCGTAGGTCATACCATTTTAGATTTTAGATTTTAGATTTTAGATTGGGAATCACTGATGAATTAAGGGTTTGAAGCTTGGCTAGAGTCGCATTTTTTGGGAACTGGTGTCATTTCGCGATTTTGCGATTAAATTGTTATTACGATCGCAGTACAGCACTTTCTTATAGACTAGAGTAATGGGGTAGCGAGGGGGCGATCGCCCTTTTTCCTTTTGTCCGTTTCAATACCAAACCGCGTTAGCGAAAGCGTTGCGATCCGAAAGAAAGCCCGCCCCTACGGGGGCTACGCCAACGAAGAGGAGCGCACTAAATCTCAACCCACGGTTCAACGAACTGTGCAACCCACAATACAACTACTTTAACTTCTTAAAACTATGGGAAAAAAGTCGAAAGCCAAAAAATCCCAGGTCAAAAAATCCAGTTTGCTTTGCACCAGACTGCAAGAAGCTCTCGATCGAGGCAGCAAAGTTTGGATTAAAACAAATAATAGCAGTTTTGGCGGCATCCCGATTAATTTGTTCGCCGACTTTGTGGAACTTTTGGTGATAGTTCCCCCTAACGAACAGGCGGAAAATATCGACGCTTACGGACAAGTTACGTGGCTGATTCGACTCTCTGATATTATTGCACTCGCTTACCCTACTGAATACTGGTCTAAAGATAGATTAGAAAGTTTGCTGCCACCAGATGCAGTTACTTCCGAAGTAGGAGATTAACTGCGTAGGGTGTGCATTGCGTACCCTAATTTTAGCTGAGTTGTATTTGGTATGGTGTGCATTGCACACCATACATTTACTATTTTTTAAGCTGTTTTAGCAGCCAACATATACACCTATTCCACCGATTTTTATCAGTTTAATTAGTTGTTGCAAGCTGAAAGCTGCACTTTACAACTGCCGCCCTCTAGTTCGCTGCAACCGGCGAGAGCTTGAGCTTCTGCTGCGGCTTGATCGTCGCCCCAGCCCGCACCGGCTCCTCCTTTGCCTACTGCGATCGCTCCACAATTATTACTATTAGATGTCAGGGGTTCGCAGTCGTTCGCACCTCCGCTTTGTTCATTGCAGACGGCTACTGCTGCGTTTAGTGCTTCTTTCTCTGTAGCATGATCCCAACTAATACCAGTGGCGTCAGAAGTCGGAGAATAAGCAGTAGCTCCATAGCTGTCCTGAGCTTTAGCTACCTGGACTGACCCCAAAATAGGAACTGTCAGAGCTGTCACTACAACCAACTTAGAAAAAAGCTTTGGCAGCATATTTACTTGAGATATTTACAAGGTTAAAATTCTATCCTCGCTCAATATTATATTAGGATATTCATTCGTGTCAAGAGTGTTTACAATTCTTTGTATTGGCTTTAATTAAAAGTGCGTTCTGTACAATAAGTAAGATTAGGGAGGTCAATCCATTGGCAGATATTCGCAGAATTCTCAGCCAACTTGCGGCCCAAGAAGGGCAGCTACTCGATACCCAATTTTTGGCGCCCTGCGTGCGCGGAGGAAGCGTACGGATAAGAGTTAGCTCAATGGTCTATACTTTTCAACCCCAGCCGCGCAAATTTGAAGGATGGGCTATTTTTAGGCCGATTAATGAGAAAATTGCTGCGGTGATTGAGGAACCGAGTTGGCCGCAAGTTGCCGAGTATTTGCAACTGCTCGTACCCGTTCGCTTGCACTTGGCTTACGTGCTGCAAGGGCAAACTTGGCTGGCTTATCCGGTTAACGAATCTGATGCTAAACAGCGCACGGGTGTTGCCAAACCCGTACCCGTGCATTTAGTAACAGAAGGTTCGCAGTTTGAGCCGATTGTTGCGCGGTGGGACGGTCATTGTTTGTGGTTTGAAGAGATTGACAGGCGCGCCGATCCGCTGCCCTCTGAGAAGTTGAAAGCAGCTTTAAAAAAGTTGATTTTGCCTCAAGATATTCGCTTTAAAGGAATGACGCCGGAAATGCGAACAGTTTACGAATGGGTGTCCCGAAATATTAAAGATTTCGATCCGAAAGTGCGGGAAGAAAAGCGCTTGCAGCGGGCGCTAAAAATGGGCGGCGGTGAATTGCGGGATTTTTGCGATCGCGAAAATTATTGGCTAGTTGAATGGACTAGCGGAACGGGAGAACACCACACTTCTGCGATCGCCAAAAATGACTTGACAGTTATGAGTGCGGGGATTTGTCTCAGCGGATTGGACAAAGACTTCGACTTGCAATCATTAGTTGGAGTAGTTGAAGATAGATAGTAAATAATGACTACTGACTACTGACTACTGACTACTGACTACTGACTACTGACTACTGACTATGAGTATATTTTTTCACGAACAACTTTACAGAAGTGCGGCAGTGATGTCGCAGATCAAAAATTTCCCGGTAACGGTGTGCGGGGCGGGTGCTTTGGGTGCGAATATTACAGAAAGTCTGGCGCGATCGGGCTTTTGTCAGTTAAAAGTCATCGATCGCGATCGCATCGAGGAACGCAACCTTTCCACTCAACCCTATTATCGATCGGACATCGGCGCATTCAAAGCCAAAATTCTCGCCAACAACCTCTACCGCGCTTTGTCCGTCAGCATTGACGCGCACTCAAAAGAATTGACACCCGCAAATGTCGATCGGCTGCTTGCCAACAGCGCCACAATCATCGATACTTTTGATAACAGTGTCGGGCGGCAAGCAGTCAAGGATTACTGTGCGAGTGTCTCCCTTCCCTGCGTGCACGTCGGATTAGCTGCCGATTACTCCGAAATAATTTGGAACCAACACTATCGGGTTCCTTCAGCGACGAATGATGACGTTTGCGATTACCCGCTGGCGCGAAACTTGGTAATCCTGACAGTTGCAGTTGCCTGCGAAGTTATTGTTACCTTTGCTGCTACCAAACAGCAACAAAATTTAACTTGCACGATCGGAGATTTTGCAGTAAAGCCACTTATATTGTAGAATGTCGGTTGACTGTTGCCAGAAACCAGGTGAATCGAGATTGGATGCCCCCATCCCAGAAACCCGGTTTCTCACCCTCAAACAATCGTCCAACTTGCAAAAAACGCTTGAGAAAATTAACAGGGAAAGTATGGTTGGATCGCAGACTTTTTATTATTTACTTGCAGTTCTGGGCTTATTAGTTTTGACTGGCGCAAATGCAGCAAACTATACAGCGGGCAGCGCAATTTGCCCCACTAATGATTGCCATGAACCAGTAGTAAGACACCATAAAAGGATTTTAAAATGTGGCTCGAAAGGGCACGATGTGAAGAAACTGCAAAAGTTGTTGAACGCGCGGGGCTTGTCCCGACACCCGATCGTAATTGATGGCGTTTTCGGTCCGACAACCGAAGATGCAGTGAAAAGATTTCAGCGGCAAGCTCATATTCCTGTAGACGGAGTTGTGGGAGGCAAAACTTGGGACAGATTGTTTGCTAGTTCGTAAATTTAAGCACTGGACAACAAAGGTTCCTAAGTCATTATTGCTAATCATTAATCGCTGTGGTTTGTAGTTGCACAGATAGCACGTTTTGTGCAACTACAGACCCAGAATATTTCATCAACAATCAATCGCGTACTAGATTGCTAATGAATGAAGTTTTAGATTTTTGGTTTGGTCGATCGAACTCTCTTGAGTTTGGCAAAGTCCACAAGAAATGGTTTGAAAAAGATGCGGATTTTGATGCAGAAGTGCGATCGGGCTTTCTCCCGCAATACGAACTAGCCGCCTCCGGTCAACTCGACTCATGGCAAGATTCCCCCGAAAACTGCCTAGCATTAATTCTACTGCTCGATCAATTCCCGCGTAATATGTTTCGCGGAACACCTCAAGCATTCGCCACAGATAGCAAAGCTTTAGCCACCGCAGAATACGCTATTAATCATAACTTTGATCGCGAATTGCTGACTGTACAAAAATGGTTTATTTATCTGCCTTTTGAACACAGCGAAAAATTAGAAAACCAGCAAAAATCTGTGGAACTATTTCGCCAACTCAGCGGCGAACCTGACAGCGATTCAGTCATTGAATACGCGCAGAAGCATTTGGAAATAATCGAACGTTTTGGGAGATTTCCCCACCGCAATGAAATTCTAGGACGCGAAACAACCCCCGAAGAAGCGGAATTTCTCAAACAACCCGGTTCTGGATTTTAAAGGGCGATCGCAAAATGTCGATCGTTCTGATATATTCGAGGTTGTAGAGGCGGTTTGAGCGCGCAATCAGAACCAACAGCAGGCAATCTGTCTACAAAACCCGCCCCAACCCAGCGAATCTCAAATTGAATAGTGAAATTATAAAAGAAGATAAATTCTTGATTCAACAAAAAGTAGACGCTGGCGAAGAATTTATTAATCCCCCCATCGTCACCCGCGATACTGCACCCGATAAATCCGGTTGTTCGCTTCCTCAGTAAACAGCAAACTCCCGTCAGGTAAAACCAGCAAACCAACAGGCCTCCCCCAAGTTTTCGGGCCAGAGGGATCTGTGAGAAAACCAGTCAGAAAATCCTCATAATAACCTTGAGGGCGTCCGTTCGCCGCATTAAAAGGTACAAACACGATTTTATAACCAGTTCCAGCGTTCCGGTTCCAACTGCCGCGAAACGCCACAAACGCCCCGTTCGAGAATCTTTTGGGAAACGTTTTGCCGTCGTAAAACTGAAGCCCCAAAGCGGCAGAGTGCGCCTGAAACAGCACGTCCGGCATTAATGTTTTAGCCGCTAAATCAGGTCGATCGCTATTGCCATTTCTGCCGTGGCGCGGGTCGAGCAAATTCGGCTTAAAATAAGTGTAAGGCCAGCCGTAAAACTCGCCTTGACGAATTCTTGTCAAGTAATCCGGCACCAAATCATCTCCCAAACCGTCGCGTTCGTTGACTGTCGTGTAGAGTTGATTGGTTTTTGGGTGAAAATCCAATCCCACCGGATTTCGCAAACCCGAAGCAAAAATTTGCTGGTTCTTGCCGTCCAAATTCATCACTTGAACAGACGCCCTCGGCAGCGGTTCGACATCGGCATTAGACTGCGATCCAACTGAGACGAAAAGCTTGCTATTGTCGGGGGAAACGACAACATTTCGCGTCCAGTGTTGGTTGTAGCCGCCGCCCGGTAAATCGGCAATTTTTTGACCAGTACCTGTCAATTGTTCCTGCCCTTTTGTGTAGGGAAATCGGCGGACTTCAGCGGTGTTTCCGAGGAAAAAATAGCGATCGGCAAAAGCCATGCCAAAGGGAATATTTAATCCGTTTTGGGCACTTGCAAAAGTTTTGCGAACCTCAGCAACCCCGTCGCCGTTGGCATCTCGCAACAGCGTAATTCGATTCTGCCGGGTTTCTGTTACCAAAACATCGCCTGTCGGCGTCACAGCTAGCCATCGGGGAGCGTCTAAATTGTCAGCAAAAACGTTGACTACAAAGCCAGGAGGCACTCGTAGGACTGGCGATGCGGGAATCGGTATTACTTGAGGAGGTTTTGAGGCGCTTTCGCTGGCTCCTGGCTGCGGCAAAGAAGTTGCAACAATACGGATTGGCTGCGGCGACAGCGGTTTGGTCGGTACAATTTGATTTGTCCCAACATTTGTCAGCGGTGCACGGGAGGGAATTTGCGACAGGGGGCCGTTGTCGCCAACAGCAGGGGCGATCACCTCTGTAGCTCGATCGCACGCAATCATCGGCAACAGCAGAATTAGCAGCAAGAAACGCAGGTAATACATAGCAGCGATTTCTCCACAATTGCTAGACAATTATATTATTCTAACTGCTATTAAACAGCGAAGCCACCGCGTGCGCGGTGACTTAATTTCGCTTACTCATACCAGTTGCAAAAAAAGAAGGCAACTGTAGGCCCGTGTTTCAAACCTTGAGCTTCATCAGTCAATCGATTTTAGATTTGCGATTTTAGATTGTTGATTGAAGAAAGCGATCCTACTAATAAATCCGGGGGGCCCGGATCAAATTGCTTGATTGTCATTGCCAATTTTCAATCGAAAATCGACAATCAAAAATCTAAAATCGTATAACCTAGGTCTACCAAAGTCCTCTCACAGGAGCCGGAGCCGGAGCCGGAGCCGGAATTGGACGGGGAGCCGGACGAGGAGCCGGAGCCGGAGCCGGACGAGGAGCCGGACGCGGTGGCGGTTCTGGAGCCGGACGCGGTGCCGGTGCTGGGGTGGCGGGACGAGCAACCGTTGTGGCTACCACCTTATAATCGGGGATCACCGCGATATTTTGGATCTGAGATCCGGCGACGGTAGCTCTGACTTTCATTCCCGGTACTAGGCCAATAATTCTCAGAACGCATCTTTGAATCCTGAGAGTCCTGTACGGCGCGCTTTCTTCGCGAATAGTTACTACATCGCCGACAATACTTTTGACAAAACCTACAATGGTTGTAGTGTTTGCTGTTGTGGTGGTCTGCGTTTGGGCTATTTGAGTTGCAGGGTTAGCCATCGCAGGATGTACTGAGACCGCCGAAATTACCACCGACAGTGTTGCACCTGTCAATAATTTGATGTTCTGAAGACGCATTGAAACCTCACATTAACTGCTATTCAGGGTCGGGTTTGCTTCCGCTGCACGAAAGTCCCAACCTCTATACCTAATCCAGTTTAATCCCCAAAGTAGGAAATTTATGACAATCTCAAAAAAAGATTATCGAACAAGTATTGAAAGACTAAATTTTACATCATAAGTTCCCGATTTACAACAAGTTCAGCGGTTTGCATCTCTAGAGTGTTGCCGTGATATATTGAGTTTATTCGATCGACCGTTGCAGTTTTTTTCCGCCCACCTAACTGTTGCTGGGGGGAACTCTACCCAAAGACAGATTGTGCTTGCCGGATACAGCAGCGCCATAGTTTGAATACTCGATCACCAGTCGGCCATTACTAAAAAATCCAATTAGTCGGAGGGAAAACTTAATCATTTTCTTGCAAGATTTACCCATAAACCGGGTTTTTTAACGACATTCTATTGCGTAACTCCACTGAGCCACTTATAAAAACCTTGTTGTTTTGGTATTATTGCCTAAGCTTTGTGTTGAGTTACAAGTTATCAGTGGTGGAATTTCAACTAAAAACTGTACAGCGCAGTTGCCGTCAAAAAGCCATCTCAAAAATTTTCTCATCAGGTGCGGTTGGCGGATAATTAGATAGGAACTTTGTAGGAAATGCTGGTGAGGAGTTTAGCGAAGAAAACAATGGTGAAGAGCAAATTTTTGTTTAACAAGTTAATTGTACTGAGCTTGAGTGCAGCCGCGCTGTCGGTCGGCCTACAGCAGCAGGCGACTGCCGAATTGGTGGCTAATTCAAGTAATAGTGCGATCGCAGCGCAGCGGCCCACATCCGAGACACAATTGCCGAATCTTGGAACCCCAGAACTGCCGCCCTTGGGAGAACCATTTCGTTATATTCCCCAGGAACCAAAGCCTGCGGTAAATCCTATTGAGGAAGTGCATTTAGTCCTGAAATTGCGAGAACGCCGCGTCTATGTTTACCGACAAAATAAGGTGCAAACCAGTTTCCCGGTTGCTGTGGGAAAAGGTGGGTGGGAAACTCCTACAGGCAATTTTAAAGTTATGCAAATGATCAAAAATCCTGTTTGGCAAAATCCTTGGACAGGAGAACTTATTCCTGCTGGGCCAGACAATCCATTAGGGAGTAGGTGGATGGGATTTTGGACGGATGGCAAGAATGTGATTGGTTTTCATGGTACTCCGAATCCAGAGTCGATCGGGGGGGCAGCTTCTCACGGTTGTGTCAGAATGTTTGACAAAGACGCACAGGCTTTATTTGAGAAAGTCGCAGTTGGCACACCGGTGATAGTTGAGCATTAGTTATTCGGAGGTTGGGGTGCATAAAAACAAATGAACAGGCAAGATGCCTGTTCCACAAAGACTTAAATTTGGTTGTGGGCTGGGCATCATGCCCGCCCATGAAAGACTTATTGATAATGCAGCTATTGGGTGAGTTAAAACTTACATTTTGCACCCCTCTCACCAACAGGCTTTTCGGCCTGTTCCACAAAGAGTTAAATAGATTGCTGATATTTTTCCAGCAACTCCGGGATGTAATCGTAGCCATCAACACCGATCGCCGGAATGATATTCGCTCGACTTTTAGCCAAAGCTTGTTTAAAAGATTCAGCCCCCATTTGACCACGCAAAATAGTCAACAAGCCAGCCGATTGACGCCACTCCATCGCACCAATTTGCTCCAGAGTATACATCCCCAAACTGCCCGCAAATATCGCTTTTTCTAGTGAGTTGATTCTGTAATAAGCTTGAGCCAAGTAAGCCAAATTCAGACCTTGCAAATATAAATCCCCTGAGAATTGGGCCGCTTGCCAACCTTTGAGCAAATATTCGATCGCAGCTTCAGCATTTTCCAGGGCAATTTTAGCGATACCGAGACTGCTGGAACAAAAAGCTTGACTTTGGCGATCGCCCAATTTTTCCGATAGCAACAAACCTTGTTCCAAATAACCGATCGCACTCTCATAAACCTCCGGTTCCACCTCCTCCAACTGCCGCGCTTGAAACACTTCGCTGTAACCCAAATTAGCCAGGGCATTTGCCTCGCCTTGCCTTTCTCCCGCTTGTCGTGCCATAATTAAAGCCCGCTGGCTGTAATTAATCGCTTCCTGATAATTTTTTTGAGCAACATAGTTGCGGCTGATGTGATTGAGATTGGCAACTTCGCAAGCTTTGTCTCCTTCGGTACGGGCAATTTCCAGCGCTTGCTTGTGCAGCAAGATCGATCGCTCGTAGGCCCCAGCCGCCTGCATCGAATAACCCAAAAGCGTCAGAATCCGAGCTTTCGCTTGAGTGCCTTCAACTCGCCGCAGCGGTTCGTCTAAATAATCCAAAGTATGCCGCAGAGCTTTACCATCAAACGAAGCAAAAATTCCCCCGTAAAGCGGAAAATATTCTCGCTGAGAAAAAGCGCGCAAAATTTGCAAAGTTACTTGAAAACAAGCATTTGCCAACTGCTCGCCGCTCTTGGTAGAATTATTAAACCCACTAGCTAGCTGACTCCAAATTACCGCAAAAGTAATGTAAGTAGAAATTGAAGCTTTTGTTGACACTTTGGAATCGTAAACTTGCTTGTCAAACCATGTCGCCAACGCCCGCTGCAAGCACTGCAAAATAATCGCCACTTCCACCAATATGCCTAAATCTAAATTCGATTGCTGGGCTGCGAATTGAACTACAGATTCACCGAGCGCAATAGTATTCAAAAGAGCCTGGGGAAAGGGACTGTTAACTTTTTTTGCCCAAAAAGCCCAAGGCCCATTTTGTTCGGGACTACCGGCAAATCCTAGCTGCTGCGGCTGATAAATCCAGCCCACAAGTTCCGGTTCCAAACGCTGCCAAGATTCTAAACCTTTGGCGATCCCGGCGGTGATTTGCTGCAAATCTTGCTCTGTTTCGGGATTGGCAGTTTGCAGCATTTGTTGGTGCAGAGATTTGGCTAATTGCTGCAATTGATCTAGAGTCAGCGGATGTTCTTTATTCGGATCAATTACTTGCAATAATGCCAAGAGGCGGGCGTTAGATTCAGCAGTAACGATTTGTTGGATAGAGGATGCAATTGCGCGATCGACGCGGTTATCTTTCTGCCAGCGTTCCCATTCTCCTTGGATGGTTTTGAGAGCTCTGAGGCTGCGATTTGCCTTTGCTTGTTTGATTTCGTCTTTTTCATTTCTGAGTTGATTTTCGGCGGCATCAAGGCGTTCGCCGAAACAGCGTTCAAAGATTTCGCCAGTACCGGTACTAATGTCTTGCACCAGCATTTGATAAACTTGTTCTTTGGAGCGAATTTGACCTTTGAGGGTGATTTCGACAATTTTGTCGATTAGGGCTAGGTAGCGATCGCGCAGTGAGGTAGAGTCTGGCATAATTTATTTTTAGTTAATAAGTTTTTATGGACAGCGCTTGCAGCTTGCACCATTTCATGCTGCTATTTAATTTTACAGCTCATCTGGATTAATGCCCATTTCTCTGAGGCGATCGGCTAAACTATTTGCCCGCTGACTTTCTGATTCGGCACGCTGACTTTCTAATTCAGCTCGCTGACTTTCTAATTCGGCTCGCTGCCTTTCAAACTCCTCTGGAGTCAGAACCCAATTGCCACTGACATCGTACCAACGCAGCCACAACCTCGAACAACCTTGATAACAACCTTCCCACAAACCTATACCTAATTCTAATTCCGGTATCCAGAATCGGGGTTCGGTTAAAACTTGTTCGCGGTAACGATTGCTAATCAAACGAAATACTCTCAGTTGATTGTTGTACCGACTAAAAACAAAGTAGTAAGGAATCTGCAAAATCTGTTCGTAAACTCGCCACTTAGTAGGCGGTTTATTTGGTGTTTCTTCTGTGATTCCTAAATCCTCATCTTCAGTTCCAGGTGATAGCAGTTCTACTACTACCAGAGGACTGACATTTTCTTGCCACATCACGTAGCTGAGGCGTAATTCGTCACCTCGATAAAATCTCGGAACCCCCAAGACGACAAACCAATCAGGTCTTTTGTACCAATTGAGATGGTTAGAATCGTAGTAGAGATTAAGGTCTGTCGCTATAAATATTTGTTCGGGCGGATGGTTTGCGGGGCGACAGGTTAAACGCAGCAGTTCAGGTTGAAAGTCGTGGAATTCGTCAGGCAAACCGGGTTCCTCCGGGTCTTCACTGGGTAAATCATACATCGTAGGGAGGACTTTTGTTTGCGAAGGCTGCGAATCCGGTACGTACATCGTCATAAGATTACCCAGGCGAGACGGCTTGAGGAGATTGAAGCGGTACGGTAATTGTAATATTATAGCGCGATGTGATTTCTTGTGGCAGAAAGTCAGTATCTTTTACACCGGGAATTTTATCGAGATAGCAATTTTTTACGGCTAACAGAAAGCCGGCGATCGCTTCTGATGAATTTTGGGAGTCGGCTACCTTCAAGAAATCTTGCCATTAACTCTCATCGTTGCCGTTAATATCTAGCAGTGTAATCGCTGCCTTTATCCTCTGTTCCGCTGCGGTTTATTTGGTTTAAATAGTGCAGTATTAACTCAAAAATAGTAGCGGGCAAATTGCCGTCTGTCGTGCCTTTTTTCTTGGCAATGAGTGGTTTGACATAGAGTTTTGCTAGCAAAACGGTGATGTTTCTGCCGCCGGCTATTTCGGTTTTAAGGTTTCGTAGATTTTGAGCAGCCACAGTGGGCGGATGCCAAAGGTTCGGAAGAGGAAAAATAAGTAAATTCCCCAGATGTAGGGACTTTTGGGAAGTGATTTGATGCAGGGGCGATTGCTTTGTTCAGCTTTGAGAGCATTGATGTATACACGGAGATTTGGGATCCTTGGTTGTGACAAATTAGCTTTAGGTTCGTCCAAAATTTTTAAGGCTGATTCTAGGTTTGATACAGCCTGATTTAACTCCGGTGAAGTTAGCGTCTTTGCTTTTTCTTGAAGGTGAAGAGCAATACTTAGCAAGACAGGGGCCGCAGGGCTACGCAGATTGGCATCGGAGTCTTTCAGCAGCGGA
>NZ_JAUBRB010000019.1:33521-76149 GCF_036701585.1 Microcoleus sp. POL10_C6
ACTAGCTGCGACACAACAGTTTTAGCTTCTGCACCAATCGTCCCCAAAGCAGAGGCTGCACTACCTACGCACATTTGCATTGGAGTCTTTCAGCAGCGGAACTAGCTGCGACACAACAGTTTTAGCTTCTGCACCAATCGTCCCCAAAGCAGAGGCTGCACTACCTACGCACATTTGGATTGGAGTCTTTCAGCAAGACAATTAGCTGCGGCAGTGCAGTTTAAGCTTTTGCACGGATTTTATTCAAAGCAGAGGCTGTACTACTACGCACATTTGGATTGGAGTCTTTCAGCAAGACAATTAGCTGCGGCAGTGCAGTTTTAGCTTCTGCACCGAAACTTCCCAAAGCATTGGCTGCACTACTCCGCACAGTTGCATCTGAGTCTTGAAGCAGGGAAATTAGCTGCGGCAGTGCAGTTTTAGCTTCTGCACGCATCCTTGCCAAAGCATAGTCTGCACGGCTACGCACCTTTGCATCGGAGTCTTTCAGCAACATAATTAGCTGCGGCACAACAGTTTTAGCTTCTGCACCCATCCTTCCCAAAGCATTGGCTGCACGGCTACGCACATTTGCATCGGAGTCTTTCAGCAACAGAATTAGCTGCGGCACAGCAGTTTTAGCTTCTGCACCCATCCTTCCCAAAGCATAGTCAGCACGGCTACGCACAGTTGCATCGGAGTCTTTCAGCAACAGAATTAGCTGCGGCACAGCAATTTTAGTTTCTGCACCAACCGACACATCTGAGTCTTTCAAGGTTTTGACAAAGGCAGGAATAGCAGGAAGACGAATTTGTCTTAGAACCTCAGCAGCACTCTGGCGGACTGACAAATTCTGATCATGCAATGCTTCCATCCTATCAGGGATGGCTGGTTCACCTATTTTTCGTAACAGCCTAATAGCTGGATTAAGTGCCATTTCATCGTTACTCTTTAACTTCTCGGTGAGGGAGGGAATCTCTTTGGGATTAGCTGTGGGTTCGTCCTTAATTCCAGCCGCAGCATTGCGAGTCAACAGCAAAGGGGATGTGAAAGATAGAAACGACAGGGCAATTACGGCAACTAATCTGTGTCGGTAGTGCTTCGTCATGGGCTAAAATCCTTGTGTTTGATGAGCCGTCTCAGCCATTTGAATAATTGTGTATACATTCTCATCAAACTGTTTCAGGACTCCAGGCGATCTAAATTTGTGCTTGTCTGTGGTGAAATCGATCGCCCTAAATACTGCTTAAAAAGGGTGACTTTAAGAACATTCGGCAGTCTAAGGCATAATTAGATATCTTATATTCGTTCTATGATGTGTTTATGATTTCCGAACCCCTTACCCTCTCAACAAGCAATCCTGTTTTAGCAGCCAAAGGATTAACTCGTCGTTTTGGTGGTTTAATTGCTGTAAACAACGTATCTTTTACAGTTGAAAAACACGAAATTTTTGGATTAATCGGCCCTAACGGCGCGGGCAAGACAACTCTATTTAATCTAATGACTGGACTGATACCTGCTTCTAGTGGCAACCTGATTTATCAAAATGAAAATATTTCCCAATTGAAGCCTTATCAAATTGCTAATAAAGGTATTGCCAGAACTTTTCAAAATATCCGGTTGTTTGGGGAACTTTCTGCTGTGGAAAATGTGGCGATCGCCCGACACATCCACAGTCGATCGGGCAATCCCGTTTTATCTGTGCTGGCGGGGATTTTCGGCTTGCCAGCGTCTAACGCAATGGAACGCAAAACCCAGCGAAAAGCCTTAGAATTGTTGGATTTAGTCGGATTGGGCGATCGCGCGGGCGAACAAGCCAAAAACTTGGCCTACGGCGACCAGAGGCGCTTAGAAATTGCCCGCGCTTTAGCCTTAGAACCGCAAATACTCTTGTTAGATGAACCGGCAGCGGGCATGAATCCCAATGAAAAGCACAAATTAAGCGAATTTATCCGAGAAGTACGCCAGCAATTCAATTTAACTGTAATATTGATCGAGCATCATGTACCGCTAGTTATGGGGTTGTGTGATCGGATTGCCGTGTTGCATTTCGGTCAGCTTATTGCTTTGGGAGAACCTGCTGTTGTGAGAAATGACCCGGCGGTGATTGAGGCTTATTTGGGAGATGAAACGTAGAAATTGTAAATGTTTGCCTGCTCTGACGGGGAACGAGTAAAATTAATAGTTAGCCTTAAATGAATCTTCCAGCCCTCTTAAGAGGAATTTAGCTATGAGCCAGGTTTCAACCCCTGGTTCACTGCTGGAAAAGAGACAGTTTTGTTATCAAAAATCCCGTCACACAAAATGCAAGATAGCCCACCTAAAACAAACCAAAACATCCTCTTAGAAATCAAAAATGTTTCTGTAAATTATGGCGGAATTCAAGCCATACAAAATATTAATCTCACGATTAATGCAGGCGAGGTTGTCAGTCTCATCGGTGCCAACGGTGCGGGCAAAAGTACCACCCTGAGAGCGATTTCTAAAATAGTTAATTTGCGGCAAGGACAAATTATTTATAGCGGGCGCGATATTAGCCGCCGCCAAGCTCACGAAGTTGTGAAATTGGGAATCGCCCACAGTCCCGAAGGGCGGCGGGTTTTGGCCCAGCAAACTGTGTTAACTAACTTGGAATTGGGGGCCTATATTCGATCGGACTCGGCGGCAGTAAAAGCCGATTTAGATCGCCAATTTGAGATATTTCCGCGCCTAGCAGAAAGGCGCCGCCAGCTAGCAGGAACCCTCAGCGGCGGGGAACAGCAAATGCTGGCGATCGCCCGTGCTCTGATGAGTCGCCCGAAGCTGCTATTATTAGACGAGCCTAGTTTAGGGTTAGCACCTGCGATCGTCAAAGAAATTTTTGTAATTATTCAAAATCTGCGCTCCACAGGCGTTACAATCCTTTTAGTCGAACAAAACGCCAGTTTAGCACTGCAAATTGCCGATCGGGGTTACGTGCTAGAAGCTGGTAATATTACTCTCACAGGTATTGGAGCGGATTTGCTAAACGACGAGCGAGTCAGGAGCGCATATTTAGGATGATGTGGTTAATTTTGGCGAGTTTGAGCGCTTTTTTTGAAGCAGTAAAAGATGTTTTTAGCAAGCACAACCTGAAAGCAAACGACGAATATGTCGTAACTTGGTCGCTAACATTTTTTACAGCAGCCTTTTTAACGCCGTTGCTATTTATCATAGAAATACCTCCATTAAACCAACAATTTTGGATAGCTTTGTTAATCGGAGGCACCATGAACGCAGTCATTGCTCTCCTCTACATTAAAGCCATCAAACTGTCGGATTTATCCCTCGCCGTGCCACTGGTAGCTTTGACGCCCTTATTCATGCTGCTGACTTCACCGTTAATTGTCGGCGAATATCCCAACTTTTTTGATGGTATTGGAGTTTTTCTCATAGTCATGGGCTCTTATCTATTAAACATCAAAGAAAAATCTCAAGGCTACTTAGCCCCGTTCAAAGCACTTCTGCACCAACCAGGGTCAAAATTGATGTTACTCGTAGCTTTTCTCTGGAGTATTACCACAAATTTTGACAAAATCGGCGTGCAAAACTCTTCCCCAATTTTTTGGGTGTTCGCTTTATTGACGACTATGAGTGTCCTATTGCTGCCAGTTTTACTGCACAAAACCTCTAACCCCAAGCGCCAAATTATCCAGTACTTACCGATGCTAATGGCAACGGGCTTTTTCAATGCTTTAGGAGTCATTTTTCAGATGCAAGCTTTGACAATGACTTTAGTCGTGCAAGTAATAGCACTTAAGCGTACCAGCGTATTAATGGGTGTACTGTTCGGCCATTTCATTTTCAAGGAAAAAGATATTCAGGAAAGATTTTTAGGGGCTGCTATCATGATGGGAGGAGTTTTATTTATAACATTATAAAATTTTCATATTTTATGTAATTTGGTTCGCGGCCTCGGAATGCAAGTCCTCTCCAAAATCCTACGACTTACATTCCGAGGCTGCGAACGCTTTTTTCGTGGCATAATTAAGCGAGAGGCTGTGCCTCTGAGACTTCGTTTAAGTTCGACTTGTTATATATAGAGGAAAAATTAATGCACAAAATAGCCGCCACACCGGGAGGTTGGAACCCTCAAGCAGAAGGAGTAATTTTTATTCAGCAAACCCCCGCACCAATAGTATTTATTAGTGCTGCTGACACAGACATTCAAACACTCGCAGCCGCCGCATCCAAAATGCCGGGAAAATTTCCCCAAGTGCGCGCAGTAAACCTGCTTCAGCTGCAGCAACAACTAACAATTGATACTTATGCCGAGGAAGTTTTAGAACGCGCAGAGGTCATAATATTAAGACTTTTAGGAGGGCGTTCTTATTGGTCTTACGGGTTAGAAATTCTGCGGGAAACTGTGCAGAAAACTAACGCCTCGCTCATTGTAATGCCGGGAGAAGACAGTCCCGATCCAGATTTAATCAGCCATTCCAATGTATCGCTGTCAGCAGTCAATAAACTGTGGCGCTATTTCACAGAAGGCGGAGTCCAAAACTTTGTTAATGCACTAAAATTTGCCGCCGATACTTGCCTCAAAACTGCTTATAATCCGCCCCTACCTCAAACAGTTTCCCGCGTCGGAATTTACGAATGGGGCGGAGAAGCGGGGGCGTGTTTTGCAACTTTACAACCAGATTCAGATCCCCCTAAATCCCCCTTAACAAGCGGGACTTTGACAACTTCTTCCTCCCCCCTTATTAAGGGGGGCTGGGGGGGATCTCCGGGTTTACCAACTACATCTAAAGTCGGAATTTTATTTTATCGCGCTCATTATTTATCAGGAAACTTAGCACCAATTGATGCACTTTGTCAAGCTCTAGCAGAGCGAAACTTAGTACCAGTTCCCGTCTTTGTGTCTTCTCTGCGGGAACCAGATTTGCAAATAGAATTGCTGGAATATTTCCAACCCAAAGAATCAGAACCAATTCAATTATTGCTAAACACTACAAGTTTTGCAGTCTCCGGTTTCAGCAGTCAAGAACCGGCACAAAACAGCTTAAAATCCTTAGACGTTCCAGTATTGCAAGCAATCTTCAGCGGTGGCGGTTTGGAACAGTGGGAAACGGAACTTCAGGGACTTTCGCCCCGCGATGTGGCGATGAATGTAGCATTGCCGGAAGTAGACGGAAAAATCATTACTAGGGCTGTTTCTTTTAAAGCGGTACAGACTTGGAACAGCGAATTAGAAACAGATGTAGTAGGCTATGTAGCAGCGGGCGATCGCATTTCATTTGTAGCAGATTTAACCGCTAATTGGGTGAAGATGAAACAAACCCCAGCCACTAACAGACGCATTGCCATAATTCTCGCAAATTACCCCACTCGCAACGCCCGCTTAGCCAACGGCGTCGGCTTAGATACGCCCGCTAGCTGTGTCGAAATCCTCAAAGCTATGCAGCAAGCTGGCTATCAAATTGAAAACATCCCCGCTAGCGGCAACGAGTTAATTGAACTGTTAACTTCTGGGGTGACAAATGACCCGGAAGGACGCGAATTGCGGCCTGTTCATCAATCATTGGATTTGGCAGAATATGAAGAATATTTTGCTACTTTGCCGCAGGAAGTGCAAGATGGGATTTGTAAAAGATGGGGGATTCCGGGAAGCTATGCACAAGACTTTATAAGTAACAATACGTCTTTTCCGATTCCGGGTATTCAGTTCGGTAATGTATTTGTAGGAATTCAACCATCGCGGGGATATGAACTTGACCCCGCCTTAAATTATCATGCCCCAGACTTAGAACCCACTCATAATTATTTAGCTTACTATTATTGGCTGCGAGAAAAATTTGGAATTGACGCTATAATTCATGCCGGAAAACACGGCAATTTAGAATGGCTTCCGGGTAAAAGTATAGCATTGTCTAACAAATGTTATCCAGAAGTAGCGTTAGGCGCTATCCCGAATTTTTATCCCTTCATTGTCAACGATCCGGGGGAAGGTTCCCAAGCAAAAAGACGATCGCAAGCTGTGATTATCGACCACCTGACACCGCCGATGACTCGCGCCGAACTCTACGGGCCTTTGCAGCAGTTGGAGACCTTAATCGACGAGTATTGCGAAGCCCAAAGTTTAGATCCGTCCAGATTGCCAATGATTCGCGATCGCATTCTCGCCCTCACCAACAAAGAAAACTTAGATAAAGACTTAGGAATACAACTAAATAAATCGGAATTTACAGAATTTATCACCCGAACAGACGGCTATCTTTGCGAACTCAAAGAATCCCAAATTCGCGACGGATTGCACATTTTCGGGCAGTGTCCCGAAGGTAGACAGTTGAGAGATTTGATAATTGCGATCGCCCGCCATCCCACCAACGGGCGATCGGGCATAACCCGCGCCCTAGCAGAAGACTCAGGCTACGATTTCGACCCCTTAACCTGCGATCCAACGTCGATAATTCAGCACCGCACAGCAGGCGATTTAACAGCAGAACTCGAAGAAAAAGCCGCTGAATTAGTAGATAACTTAATCGAAAACATCCGCGTTAATTCGCGTTCATCTGCGGTTAAAAAAGTCCAAACAGGAGAAGCAACCCAACAAGAATTAGACTGGATAAATAACTATCTTTTACCTTCACTCCTCCAAACAAACCAAGAAATTACCAACCTTTTGCGCGGACTAGATGGGCGGCACATACCAAGCGGCGCATCCGGCGCGCCCACTCGCGGCCGACCAGATGTATTGCCCACCGGTCGCAATTTTTACTCAGTAGATATCCGCGCCATTCCCACAGAAACCGCCTGGAGAGTTGGCAGAGTTGCTGCTGAAACTTTAATCGAAAGATACACCCAAGAAAACGGCGAATATCCGAAAACTTTGGGTTTGTCAGTGTGGGGAACATCCACGATGCGGACGGGGGGAGACGACATCGCCGAAGCCTTGGCGCTGATAGGAGTTCAACCAGTTTGGGATGGCCCTTCGCGCCGGGTTGTAGATTTTGAAATCTTGCCAATTTCTGTTTTGGGGCGGCCGCGAGTTGATGTTACTTTGCGAATTTCTGGCTTTTTCCGCGATGCTTTTTTTAATTTAATTGATTTGTTTGACAGTGCGGTAAAAGCTGTGGCAGATTTAGACGAATCGGCAGAAGACAACCCTTTAGCCGCACAAGTTAAGGAAGAGATTTTGTATTGGGAATCTACAGGTTTGAGTCAGGAAGAGGCGCAAGGGCGATCGCAATTTCGAGTCTTTGGCTCAAAACCGGGTGCTTACGGCGCAGGACTTCAAGGCATCATTGAAGCTCAAAACTGGACAGACGACAGCGATTTAGCAAAAGCTTACATTAATTGGAGCAGTTACGCCTATACCTCCTCTAGTTCCTCAAATTTGCCGGGAGATGTAGCAGGAGTTAAACAGAGTGAATGGGGAGGTTCTGCACCCGAAGCATTTGAAAAACGCCTCGGCCAAATGCAAATAGTTCTGCAAAACCAAGACAACCGCGAACACGACATCCTCGACTCCGATGATTATTATCAATTCCAAGGCGGAATGACGGCTGCAATTCGCAATTTGCAAGGCAAAAATCCTGAAACCTATTTCGGAGACAATTCAATTCCTGAAAATCCAAAAGTGCGACAACTCACAGAAGAAATTGCGCGGGTTTATCGCAGTAGGGCTGTGAATCCCAAATGGATAGAAGGTGCGATGCGCCACGGTTACAAAGGTGCTTTTGAAATTGCAGCAACAGTTGATTTTTTGTTTGCTTACGATGCTACGGCAAATTGTGTAGAGGATTTTATGTATGAAGGAATCGCAGAGGCTTACATTTTTGATGAGAAAGTGCAGACATTTATTCAAGAAAACAATCCTTGGGCACTGCGAGATATGGCGGAGAGATTGCTAGAAGCTCGTCAGCGGGGGTTGTGGGAGAGTGCGAACCAGGATACATTGGATAAATTGAGGTCGATCGCCCTGCAAGCCGAAGCCGTCATCGAATCCCATACATAAATACTCAAAACGTCACGATCGTCGCAGCAGAGGAATCGCGGCTTGCGGTAATATCTAGTAATGTTTCGCGATCGCTGAAAGCTTTATGATTCGCCGCTACATTGCTAGCATCAGCACCAGCATCCTCAAACGTACCTGCGCCGCAGCCGCTGTATTAGCCGTAACTTTGGGATGTTCGTCAACGAAGCCACTCAACACCGCAGCGCCATCGGGTTCGATCGACGAATCCGCCGTCCTAGCGCAGTCCCCAACGTCTCTGTTAGCTCAAAACCCCAACAAAACCAGAAAATCCCTCAGCCTTCCCTCTTGCCCGCAAAACGATGCCTTCACGGAGTCAGTTAACTTTGCCACCCAAGCTTCTAATTTGGCTCAATCAGCCAATTCAAAACAAGACTGGGACGAAGTAGCTGCCCTGTGGGTGCAGGCCGTCGCCTGGATGCAAGCCGTTCCCCCCGGCAGTCCCAGACGGGCGTTTGCGGAGAAAAAAGTAATCGAGTACATGAGAAACCTGGTTTATTCCCAGCAGCAAGCGAGCGCAACCAGATCGCAAGCCAGTACAGTCAGCTTCAGCAGCGATTTGCTCAACGAACAACTACAACTTTACCTATCCTACGTTGCTGCGGTCGGCCCACCAGATGTTTTGATTGTCGGCAGTTCCCGCGCATTGCAGGGCGTCGATCCCAGACAGCTAAAACAATCTTTGGCCCAAAGGGGCCGTCCGGGCTTAAAAGTATTTAACTTTTCAGTCAATGGCGCAACTGCACAAGTCGTTGACTTTCAACTACGGCGGCTTTTGAAGCCCGGTCATTTGCCTCAAATGATTGTCTGGGCTGATGGTGTGCGGGCATTTAACAGCGGCCGGGACGATCGCACTTTTAATTCGATCGTCGATTCTGAAGGCAGCCAACTTTTAGCAGCAGGCATTCGCCCCCAACTGGAGTTGGAGGAACCCAACGAGATTCCGATGTGTTACAGATTCCCGCAACCCTGCGCTAACAACAATTTCCGCAAAGCATTTACCTCTATTGATCGACAGTCCAGTGGAACGGGCATCTTGCCCGTTGCCTCAAATGCTACAGGCGGGCAAGACACCCACCCCCCAATCAAATTCCTCTCCAGTGGAAGAACGGGCATTTTGCCCGTTGCCTCAAATGCTGCAAGATATGAGGTACAACCGATCGCAGCGGATGCAGCAACTCAAAAAACACAATTGATTCCAGTCTCGCGACGCACAACAGTAGCCCTCAGACAACTCAACCAATTGGCAGATTCGATCGACTCCAACGGATTCATGGCGATGTCGGGCACTTACAACCCCAACACTTATTATCGAGAACGCGCTTACGTTTCAGGTCAGTACGATCGCGACTACGAAAACTTTAACCTCGGAGGCAAACAAGCAGCAGCCTTTAACTCAGTTGTAGCATTTACCAAAGCTCGCAAAATTCCCCTAATTTTCGTCAATTTGCCCCTCACCGACGACTACTTAGACGGAACTCGCCTGCGGGCAGAACAGCAGTTCCGGCAGAGAATGCAGCAACTCTCGCGGCAAAAAGGCTTCGCTTTCCGCGACTTGTCGCAGCGGTGGCCGGGCCGCAATGACTATTTTGTTGACCCCAGCCACCTCAACCGCTTTGGGGCGATCGCCGTTTCTCGCTTACTCGCGGCCGATTCCAGCATTATCTGGCCACGGCCCAAATCCAGCCGCAGCGAGGGGTGAAGGAAGTTCGGCAACCGATTCTGTAACGGATGTAGCGGATATAACGGATGTCAGTCCGATGGAAGTCGGAAGAAGGAAGATGTGGAAATGCAGTCATAATATTTTTTATTCCCGGCTTTCTTTTTACCAGGCAGATCCTGGTAACGCAGATCCACAGGCTCTGCCTCGCAATACTCAAAAATAGTTTAAAATCTAACCTGATGCCCAAAACCAATTTGTGCGATCGAACATTTTAAGATATTTCACTCAGCCTAAAATCTAACAATCAAAAATCCATAGATTGTGAGCTCACTCTAAAATCTAACAATCCAAAATCCCAAATCTAAAATCGATAGGTTGTGAGGTCACTCTAAAATCTAACAATCCAAAATCCAAAATCTAAAATCGATAGGTTGTGCAACTAAAACAAGTAATTATCGCCCACAAAGCCAGAGATACCCTTAGCCAGCGGTGGGCAGAACAATGTGCCCGCCAATTAGAAAGTCGCGGGTGTCAGGTTTTAATGGGGCCAAGTGGCCCGAAAGATAACCCGTATCCGGTGTTTTTAGCTTCTAGTAACAGCCCAATTGATTTAGCGGTAGTGCTGGGGGGTGACGGTACGGCCCTAGCTGCCGCGCGGAATTTGGCGGCTGACGGCATCCCGATTTTGGCAGCGAATGTGGGGGGACATCTGGGTTTTTTAACCGAGTCTTTTGAGGATTTCCAAAATACTGAGGAGATTTGGGACAGACTTTCGGAAGATAGGTATGCTGTGCAGAAGCGGATGATGTTGCAGGCAACAGTTTTTGAGGGAAACAGAAGCAATCTCGAACCCCAAAGCGATCGATTTTTGGCACTAAATGAAATGTGTGTCAAACCTGCTTCAGCCGATCGAATGCCGAGCTGTATTCTAGAAATGGAAGTTGACGGCGAAGTAGTCGATCAGTATCAAGGCGACGGTTTAATTGTGGCAACTCCCACCGGTTCGACTTGCTACACCGCATCTGCCAACGGGCCGATTATGCACTCGGGAATGGAGGCGATCGCGGTTACTCCGATTTGCCCTTTGAGTTTATCCAGTCGGGCGATCGTCCTCCCGCCCGGTTCAGTCGTCAGCATTTGGCCTTTAGCAGATTACGAACTCAGTACCAAACTCTGGACAGACGGCATTTTGGGTACTGCAATTTGGCCAGGACACCGCGTAGACGTGCGGAGGGCAGACTGCGAAGCCCAGTTTATCATTTTGCGGGAAAACTATTCTTATTTCAACACTTTGAGGGAAAAACTTCACTGGGCAGGAGCCAGAATTCGCTACAGCAACAATCACCGCAATTAATCCGAATCATTCAATAGACATCTCCAGAAAAGCCAGTCTTGAACAGGCATCCTGCCTGTTCCACAATAATAATAATTATTGGATAAGTCTAATATCAACCCGCATTAACCTGTAGGGGCGAGTAAGCGTGAAAAAACCTGTTAAATCACCAACAATCTAGATACAAAAACCACCCTCAGCCAACCCATAATCTTTGTACTTTGTTAAGATCGCTCAATATCTTGACAAACAGCCTGATCTATGCAGCTTTTCAAAAAATCAACCCGACCTTTCAACCCTCAAGATACATATCCCTGTCCCGTGTGCCGCACCGGTCAAATTTATACCATGCCGATGATGGACGCCCTAGCTTGCAACTTCTGCCAGCACATTTATACCGCAAGCGTTGAAAGACAATCGCTCCAAATGGCAGATCGCCAACCGCCCGTAACTTGGCACTGGAACGGCAAACAGTGGATAGGAGCCCACCTCGAAGGCGTAGAATTCGGATGGCCCTACTGGGCAGCGGCTCTGGGTCTAATTTTCCTTCCCACTACTTTGCTGGGACTTTCAGCTTACTATTTTCCCCCGGTTCCCGGCAGCCGCTTGTCGTGGCTGCCCCTAGCTTGGACAGGCTTAGCTTTTTTGTCGCATTTAGGCATTGTGCTGTGGTTGGTAGGTGAATTTTATCAATTCCCGGTGGTCACTTACTTCAGAGCTTGGGGTCGCAGGATAAGCCGGCGCTAGCTTAAATGCTGTCCAACAGCCGATCGTCCGAGGGCTGCCCACCGACATCAATCCAGGTAAAATTAGAGGCGATCGCAAAATTCAATTCCCAATCAGCACTTATGCAGCTATAATCGTTAGCTATTCTAAATAGTCAAAAGCAAACGCATTGCGATTTGTGAGGAGAGCGATGAACATACTTGGAATCTCGGCGTACTATCACGACAGCGCCGCAGCCTTAATTCGCGACGGAGAAATTATAGCAGCAGCGCAGGAAGAAAGATTTTCCCGCAAAAAGCATGACGCCAGATTCCCTAAGAATGCGATCGCTTATTGCTTGAAAGAAGCGAACATAGATTTGCGGGAAGTCGATCGAATAGTCTTTTACGACAAACCTTTAGTCAAATTCGAGCGCCTTCTCGAAACCTATTTAGCCTACGCACCCCAAGGTTTTCGCTCTTTCCTAGCAGCCATGCCGATATGGCTCAAAGAAAAGCTTTACCTCAAAACCATGCTCAAAAGAGATCTGGCAGCAATAGCAAACTGCAAAACGAATAAACTGCCATCTCTGCTATTTACCGAACACCACCAATCCCACGCAGCATCGGCATTTTTTCCCAGCCCCTTTGAAAAAGCAGCCGTTTTGTGCCTCGACGGCGTGGGCGAGTGGGCCACAACCTCGGTTTGGTTGGGAGACGGGAACCAACTGACACCTCAGTGGGAAATCGATTTTCCCCACTCCTTGGGTTTGCTTTATTCAGCTTTCACCTATTACACCGGCTTCAAAGTCAACTCTGGTGAATACAAACTCATGGGTTTAGCTCCTTACGGCGAACCCAAGTATGTAGACAAAATTCTCAACTATTTAATCGACCTCAAAGATGACGGAACTTTTCGTTTGAACATGGATTATTTCAACTATACAGTTGGCTTAACCATGACAAACAAGAAGTTTGACGAACTATTTGAAGGGCCGCCGCGTCAAGCTGAAGGAAAATTGACTCAGCGAGAAATGGACATTGCAGCTTCCATTCAAGTTGTTACCGAAGAAGTTGTTTTGCGGCTGTGCAGAACAGTTAAAAAAGAATTGGATGTCGATTATCTTTGTCTTGCCGGCGGCGTTGCTCTCAACTGTGTTGCTAACGGCAGACTCTTGCGGGAAGGTATTTTCAAAGATATTTGGATTCAGCCGGCAGCCGGAGATGCTGGCGGTGCTTTGGGCGCGGCTTTGGCGATTTGGTATCAGTATTGCGAACAAACTCGCACTGTGAGCGCGAACTCGACAGCAAATAGTATAGAATCCCTCAAAACTGAACTGATCACGACAAACGTAGCGGTTGAGGAGAGGACTGAAGTTCTCACTGCAAACCCAGCGGTGGCAACTGTGGCGAAGTCGGTTGCTCATTTAACTTGTCACGATCAAATGCGCGGCTCATATTTGGGGCCGAGGTTTACTGACGCAGAAATTCTCGAATATTTGGATGCTGTCAAAGCCAGCTATCACCGATTGGATGATGCCGAATTAATGCCACAGTTGGCGGAGATTTTGGAACAGGGAAATGTGGTGGGATGGTTCCAGGGGCGGATGGAATTTGGGCCGCGGGCTCTGGGCGGTCGATCGATCATTGGCGATCCCCGCAGTGCTAAAATGCAGTCCGTGATGAACCTGAAAATTAAATATCGGGAATCTTTTCGACCTTTTGCTCCGTCAATCTTAGCCGAACGAGTTGCGGATTATTTCGAGATTGACCATTCTAGTCCTTATATGCTATTGGTAGCACCTGTCAAATCCAGTCTCCGCATTCCGATGACTCCCGAACAAGAGCAGTTGTTTGGCATTGAAAAGCTCAACATTCCCCGTTCCGAGATTCCGGCTGTCACCCACGTCGATTACTCGGCTCGCATTCAAACTGTTCACAAAGAAACGAATCCTCGCTACTATGACTTAATCAGCCATTTTGAAAAGCGATCGGGCTGTTCTATTGTGGTAAATACTTCTTTCAACGTTCGAGGCGAACCCATTGTTTGCACTCCAGAGGATGCTTACCGCTGTTTCATGCGAACCGAAATGGACTATCTGGTTTTGGAAAATTACTTGCTTCCCAAGTCCGAACAAATTCCTTGGAAACAAGATGATGCTTGGAAAAATGAATTTGAACTAGATTAATTATTAGTCAGTTGGCAGTGGGCAGTTGTGAGTTGTTAGTGGGCAATTGTCATTCTTCCTTCTTCCCTCTTCCCTCTTCCCTCTTCCTTCTTCCCTCTTCCTTCTTCCTTCTTCCCCATGAGCGACGAAATTAAAAAACTCGACAAAAAAGGCTTGCGCGATTTCGGGCTGCTAATTGGCGGCTTGATTGGAGTGCTGTTCGGTTTAGCAGTACCTTTACTGCGGCGGCATTCTCTACCTTGGTGGCCTTGGGCAATCTGCGGAGTGCTAGTGCTGCTAGCATTGGTGGCACCAAAATCGCTGAATCCCGTTTATCACGCGTGGATGCGCTTTGGACTTATTCTTAACAAAATCGAAACGCCGATCGTCCTAGGGATAGTTTTTTACCTGATAGTTTGGCCGATGGGAGTGCTCAAAAACTTTTTCGGCGAAGATGCCATGCGGCGAAAACTCAATCCGAAAATGGATACTTACCGCGTCCCAAGTAAAGCAAGAACAAAAGTTAGTATGGAGCGTCCTTTTTAAGTGTTTGAAGCAACTTTAGATTTTCTCAAAGATTTGTGGGCGTTTATGAAAGAACGCCAAAAGTATTGGCTGTTGCCGCTCATTGTGACTTTAGTCTTTTTGGGAGCTTTGATTGTATTGAGTCAGGGTTCTGTGATTGCTCCATTTATTTACACGCTGTTTTGAAATAATGAGCAAGTTGAAAAATTTGGGTGTCAATTTGGGCTTGACACTCGGTGGTTTATTGATGGGGGTGGTAATTGGCGAAATTGGATTGCGAGTTGCTAAAGTCGAGGGCTATCCAAAAATAGGAGATTTCGTAGACTCGGCGCCCACTCGTTTCCACACTTCCGATCCAAATTTGGGCTGGAAGCTGAAACCGGGCGCGTCGGGGGAGTGGAATGGGGAAGGTGCGAGTTTTGTGCAGGTGAATAGCGAGGGTTTGCGCGATCGTGAACACACAAAAGCAAAACCTCCAAATACTTTGCGCGTTGCGGTTTTAGGCGATTCTTTCACCGAAGCAATTCACGTACCTGTCGAACAAACTTTCTGGTCTAAATTGGAACGAAAGTTAGGCACCTGCGAAGCTGTTAAGGGACGCAAAAATGTTGAGGTAATGAATTTCGGGGTGCAGGGCTACGGTACTGCTCAAGAATTAATTATGCTGCGAAAAAAAGTATGGGATTACAGTCCTGATATTGTAATTCTTGCTTTTTTTATTGGCAATGATGTGATAAATAATTCGCCGCAATTGGAATACGATCGCTACCGACCATTTTTTGCTTATGATGCTAGCGGCAAGTTAGTACCGGATATGTCTTTTCGCAATCTGGCGCCGATCGACCGCAACGAAAGAGCAGTTTCCTTTGTAGACCGGATGCCCAGTTTGATCGTCAACAATTCGCGCATTTTGCAAGTCATTAAAAAGGTAGACTTAGATCGGAAAAAGCGGGAGTTGTCCGGGCATTTTACCACTTTAAGTACCCTGAACCTCAAGGAACCTCAAAATGCAGCTTGGGAAGAGGCGTGGAGGGTGACAGAGGGTTTGATTGTGACGATGCGGAATGAAGTCGTGCAGAAAAATGCTGATTTTTTGGTGGTGACAATCGGCGATCCGATGCAAGTTAGACCGGAGGCCGATCGGCGAAAAAATTTTATGAAAAAAAACAACATTCAGGATTTGTTTTATCCCGATAGGCGGCTGGAAAATTTGGGCGCGCGCGAGGGTTTTCGGGTACTAAATTTATCGGAACAGATCCAAGGTTACACTGAAAAATATCAAGTCTGCGCCCACGGTTTTGATAATTCTGTACCCTGTGGGGGTCACTGGAATGAACTCGGACACCGACTGGCTAGTATCCTGATTAACCGAAATTTGTGCGAAAATTTGAAGCAGTCTCAAGTACCCAAAAAACAACCGTAATCAGTCAAATTTCATGAAAGATTCAACGGCTTTGAAAAAAGGCAAAAACATATTAATTATAGTCGCGGTTAATTTGGCGATCGCCTTTATTTGTCTGGAAGCTTTATCGCTAGCTTTTTATTTTATCAACCAAAAGCAGTTTTTTTATACCAGAACTAAAGCCAAAGAAAAAGTAGTAGAAGATATTGAAAGGATCGGCATTAGACTTGATGAATCTATCGTAGAAAGACTGCACCCACTTTTTGGTTACGTGCTAAAACAAGGGGCTTTTACCAATAAAAAATTAAAGTTAAAAGTCAACAAAGACGGCTTTTTTTCACTCTACGAATATCCGTTTATTAAAACCAATAAAAATCAAGTTATTATCGGAGTTTTTGGGGGTTCAGTTGCGAATAACTTTGCAGTCGATGAATACGTAAATCGCAGATTGTCTAACAAATTGAAGAGTTATCCAGAATTTGCCAATAAGGAAATTATTGTCTTAAATTTTGGCAACGGGGGCTACAAACAGCCCCAACAATTATTAATTTTAAATTACTTTCTGGCGTTGGGTCAAGAGTTAGATTTAGTCATAAATATTGATGGTTTTAACGAAGTAGCACTGTCTAATTTAAACAACAAAGCCCAAGTAGAAATAGGAATGCCCAGCGTTCAGCACATACAGCCTCTGACTGGTTTAGCTAGCAACAACTTGTCACCGGAAGCGATGAGTTCGATCGTGCAAATTAACGAAAACAAAAAACAGTTGAAAGCAGGTATTGACAAATTGCAAACTTGTCAACTTGCTTTGTGTCACGCTGTCACCTCGCTACAGGTGAAACAATTAGTCAACAATTACCAGCAAGCCGTTGTCAAGTACGATTCGCAAGTCAAACAATCCAGCCCAGACACCGCAAATAGCGGTATAGTATACATTCCCAAAGCTGACTTTGTTTTGCAGGATGCCGCTGCTTTTGACAAAATGGCATCGATGTGGTATCAATCGTCGATCGGGATGAATCAAATTTTATCAAGTAGAAAGATTAAGTATTTTCACTTTCTCCAGCCCAACCAGTATTATCCCACTAAGCGAGCGTTTACCGCCAAGGAAAACGAAATTGCGATCGACCAGAAGAGTCCTTACATTGAAGGTGTGAAAAAAGGTTATCCAGTATTGTTGTCCAAAGTCGATGATTTGCAAAAAGCTGGGGTTAATGTTTTTAGCGCAGTGAATATTTTAGACAATACAAAAGAAACGGTTTACAAAGATGCCTGCTGCCACTATAATTCTGTCGGAGACGAAGTATTGGCCAACTATGTTTCTAGTTCCATTATTAAAGTAGTAAGAGAGTCGAAATAGAGGTTTATGAAAGATTTAAATTTTCTCAGAAAAGGACAAGGATTTCTAAAAATAGCTTTGATTAACTTAGCGATTTTACTGGTTTTCCTCGAGCTTGGCTCCTTGGCATGGTATTTTGTCAAGCACAAGCAATTTTTCTATACTAGAGAAAAGACGCAAGATAAGTCGGCTTTAGGAATTAATTTAGAAGGAGTACGGCTGAATCAGTCTATTGTTGAAAGGTTTCATCCTTTTTTTGGGTTCATTCAGAAACCCAGCGCTGATTTTAGACCTGGTTTTAAAGTCAATAATTATGGATTTATTTCTCCTTATGATTACCCATTGAAAAAAACAAATAAAAATCAATTTATTATCGGAGTTTTTGGCGGTTCTGTGGCTTCTAATTATGGAGTATTTGAAGTTCAAAACAAAATTTTACCTCAATACCTAAAGCAGCTTCCGGGTTTGAAAGATAAAGAATTTGTAATTTTGTCTTTTGCTACCGGAGGCTACAAACAACCGCAGCAATTATTAATTTTAAACTATTTTTTGGCTTTAGGGCAAGAACTGGATCTGGTTGTCAATATAGATGGTTTTAATGAAGTAGCACTTTCTAATTTAAACAATAAAAATCAAGTCGATTTGGCGATGCCAAGCATTCAGCATATTTTGCCGCTGACTAGCTTGGCGAATAATAGCCTTTCTACCAAAGCGATGAAAGCAACTATCAGAATCCAAGAAAATAAAGCTAGGATTAGTCAGGGTTTGGAACGCTTACAAAACTGTTCTTTAGCTGCGTGCGATGCTTTAACTTCTGTTTACGTTCAAAATCTAGTTAATAACTATAAAACCGATGTCATTAAGTTTGAGAAAGAACGGACTAAACAAAAAAAAGATGACAGTGGCAGCGTTATTTATATCAATACTAATAAGTCAGTTTTACAGGATTCAGTAGCTTTTCAAGAAATGGCGTTAAATTGGGCAAAAAGTTCAATTTTTATGCACAAAGTTCTGTCTGCTAGTAATGTGCCTTATTTTCATGTTCTTCAGCCTAATCAATATTATCAGACGAAAAGGGTGTTTGGTGAAGCCGAAAAGCAGATTGCTTTTAACAAGGATACTCCTTATGCTAAATCTGTACAAATTGGATATCCGGCTCTTTTCAAGAAGTTTCCGAATTTGGAAAAAAATAATATCACTCTAGTGAATGCGGTTAATGTTTTTGACAAGACTAAAGAAGCTGTTTATGTAGATAGCTGCTGCCACTACAATCAAGCTGGAGAGGTGGTTTTTAGCAATTATCTGGGCCGTTCTATTCTGGAATCTTTGCGGAAAGATGAGGCTAGAAGCAAAAAGAAGTAGGTCTGAAATATCCGCTGAATGGTGGATGTAGGGTGCGCCTAGCGCACCTTACCGCTGAGTTTAAATTTTAGGTTTTTGCTTGGGTTTTAGGTCGATCGCCCGTTGAGTCGATCGGCATTACCAAGATTTTATCAACTCGATTCCCGTCCATATCGACTACTTCCACGCGCAAACCGTTCCACTCAAAATGCTCTGCTGCTGTGGGAATTTTGCCCAAATTTGTAATCACAAAACCGCCCATTGTGTGGTAACTTCCTTTGTGTTCTGCTGACTCTTCGATTCCAAATAGCTCAAAAAAATCTTCGACTGCTAGCATTCCGTCTAACAGCCAAGAACCGTCTTCGCGCTGCACGGTTTGAGGTTCGTCAGCATCTTCAATCGAGGGAAAGTCGCCAACGAGTTCCACTAAAATGTCGTTGACTGTAACCAATCCTTGAATGACGCCGTATTCGTCTACTACCAAGGCAATTTGATTGCTAGATTGTTTGAAAAGTTCTAATACTTTTAAACCTCGCGTGCTTTCCGGTACAAATAACGGTCGTCGTAAAGAAGCGCTTAAATCTAGCGGTTGACCAGTTAAAGTCCGAGACAGCATATCAGTAACGTGTACTAAACCGACAACGTTGTCGAGTCCTCCCTGACACACGGGAAACCGAGAATGACCACTGCCGAGCATTTTTTGGCGGTTTTCTTCCACTGAGTCGTCGAGGTCGAGCCAGGTAAGATCGGGACGCGGAGTCATTAAGGCGCTGACTCGCCGATCGCCCAAACGAAACACTCTTTCCACCATATCTTGTTCGGCTTCTTCAAAGGTTCCGGCTTCTGTTCCTTGCTCGATCAAAACTTTAATTTCTTCCTCTGTAACTTGCGGTTCTGTAGAAGGCACAATCCCCATGATCCGCATCACTAAGTCAGTGGAATAACTTAACAGAAAAACCGCCGGAGCGCCAATTTTTGAGAGCATTCGCATGGGAATTGCTACGCTTGAGGCGATGGGTTCCGGGTTGTTGAGCGCTAGCCGCTTCGGCACAAGTTCGCCGATAATTAGGGTCAGATAAGTGATCGTTAAAACTGCTACTACTGAGGCGATCGTCTGAGAGTAGGGCGCGAGGGCAGGGATCAGCCGCAACAAAGGCTCTACCCTTCTAGAAATCGTCGTTTCTCCGAAAGCGCCCGACAGAATGGCCAGCATCGTAATCCCGATTTGAACTGTCGGCAAGAACTGATTGGGGGCATTAGCCAGATCCAAAGCTACGCGGGCATTGATCGAACCTTGGTTGGCCATCTGTTGCAGTCTCACCTTCCGTACAGAGATGATGGCCATCTCTGACATCACAAATAAGCCATTGAGGAAAACCAGTAGGAGAACAATCAGAATATCGGTACTTGGGGACATTTCTAAAATTTTCGGTAGTAACGGCAAAGCGCTGTGCCCGGTTAGTCGATTTTAGATTTTAGATTTTAGATTGACGACGCCGCCAGTATCTGGGGGATTTCCCTAATGTCTAAAATTCTTCGATCTTCACAACTTGAGTCGGGGGCTTGTATCCGTCTTTGGGTGCAGTCACAGGAGAGGTCTGGAAGCTGCGAATCTCGATCGCAAAATCGAAATTTTTTCTAAGCCTGGCCCTATATTAACGGAACTGGCTCGATCGCGATCGCAGGATCGACATATTAAAGCAGAAATCTATCTCTAGTTAAGTTCCCATGCGTCAACAGCAGAGCGGCACAATCATGGATGTTTGTCGTACAATCTCCTTAACAGGCAAAGGGAAAGAGCCTTCGCCGATCAGGGATTAAAATTAAAAGCGCATGACTTTCTCTTCAATAATTCGTACCCTGGGCCGATCGCCCCTAGCAACAGAACTCCTCAACAAGCTCAAGCGCCATCGCTACGTGCAACTGTCCGGCATCGCCCGTTTGCCTAAAGCTTTGGTAGCTTCCGCCCTCGCACAGCAAGAGGGGCGAAACTTATTGACCGTTACGGCTACTTTAGAAGAAGCCGGCCGCTGGGTTGCCTCTTTAGAGGCGATGGGCTGGCAAACCGTACATTTTTACCCGACTTCGGAGGCTTCACCCTACGAGCTATCTTACTCCGACGAGAACGAAATGACTTGGGGGCAAATGCAGGTGCTAGCGGATTTGGTCGAGAAACAAGAAACAAACGCTAATTCTAAGCCGATCGCGATTGTAGCTACCGAAAGAGCTCTCCAGTCTCACTTGCCCCCACCTGCTGCTTTTGAACCCTACTGTCTGACGCTGAAGCGAGGTGCGGTTCAAGACTCAAAGATACTGGATCGTCAACTGGTGTCGATGGGGTACGATCGGGTGACTCTGGTGGAAATGGAGGGCCAGTGGAGTCGCCGGGGTGATATTGTCGATGTGTTTCCGGTAGCGGCGGAGTTGCCGGTGCGGCTGGAATGGTTCGGAGATAATTTGGAGCAAATTCGGGAGTTCGATCCGTCTTCCCAGCGATCGCTCGATAAGGTCGATCGATTAGTTTTAACTCCCACTAATTTTAACACAATTATTAAAGCAGTTTTATCTGAAAAAAATATTGACGAAATTAACCAACTAGGCTCTGTAGACCCAGAAAATGAAGCCGAAAAATTTGTCCGCAGGCTGTTGGGTTTAGCGTTCGAGCAACCTGCATCTTTGTTGGATTATTTGACAGAAAATACTTTAGTTGTTATTGACGAACCGCAAGGGTGCGAAGGTCACAGCGACCGCTGGTATGAGAATGCACAGGAACAGTGGAATAATTGCAATCGGGAATCGGCAGTTGCTGGTGAGGCTACAGAAAAATTGCCAATTGCTAATTTTAAAGTTCCAAAAATTCACCGCACGTTTGCTGAATCTATGGCAGATGTCGCAGCTTTCGAGCGGCTAGAACTTTCAGAATTGGCAGAAGATTCTACTACTAAAAAAATTCAAAACTCTGCCGAGAGTGACCAGCTACCGTCTGCGATTAATTTGGCTTCTCGGCCTGTGCCGGTGATGCCTCACCAATTTGCGAAGCTGTCTCAAATGCTCAGGGAAGAGCGCGATCGGGGTTTTACCATTTTTCTGGTTTCGGCTCAACCGAGTCGATCGGTTTCTCTGCTGTCGGAACACGACTGTCCGGCTCAGTTTGTGGTGAATCCACGCGATTATTTGGCGATCGACAAGTTGCAATTGCAGCACGTTCCGGTTGCTTTGAAGTACAGCGGGCTGGCCGAATTGGAAGGTTTTATTCTGCCGACTTTTCGGATAGTTTTAATTACCGATCGGGAATTTTACGGTCAGCATTCTCTCGCTACTTTTAGCTACGTCCGCAAGCGCCGTCGTGCTGCTTCTAAGCAAGTAGACCCGAATAAATTAAGCCCTGGTGATTATGTGGTTCACCGCCAGCACGGAGTGGGCAAATTTATCAAGTTGGAACGTTTGACGATCGATCGCGAAACTCGCGAATATTTGGTGCTTCAATACGCTGACGGTACTCTGAGAGTGGCGGCCGATCAATTGGGCGCTTTGTCGAGGTTTCGGACTGTAGGCGATAAAGTACCGGATCTCAACAAGCTGACAGGCCAAACTTGGGAAAAAACTAAAACAAAGGTTCGCAAAGCTGTTAAAAAATTGGCAGTGGATTTGCTGAATCTTTATGCTAAAAGAGCTAAACAAACAGGTTACGCTTTTCCTCCTGATATGCCTTGGCAACAAGAATTAGAGGATTCTTTTCCTTACCAGCCAACGCCGGATCAGTTGAAGGCAACTCAGGATGTGAAACGCGACATGGAGGGCGATCGACCGATGGATCGCTTGGTCTGTGGCGATGTCGGTTTTGGTAAGACAGAAGTTGCTCTGAGAGCAATTTTTAAGGCGGTTACGGCGGGCAAGCAGGTGGCTTTGCTCGCGCCGACGACGATTTTGACCCAACAGCACTATCACACGCTCTCTGAGCGTTTTTCCCCTTATCCGATCGAAGTTGGTTTGCTCAATCGCTTTCGGACGGAAACCGAGCGCCGGGAGATTCACAAGCGTTTGGCGACTGGGGAATTAGATGTGATTGTCGGTACTCAAGCTGTTTTGAGCAAGGCGATTAAATTTCGGGATTTGGGCTTGTTGGTGGTGGATGAAGAACAGCGGTTTGGAGTTAAGCAAAAGGAAGCAATTAAATCTCTCAAAACAGAGGTAGATGTTCTGACTTTGACAGCAACGCCGATTCCTCGGACTTTGTATATGTCCCTGTCGGGGATTCGCGAGATGAGTTTGATTGCGACTCCGCCTCCCAGCAGACGCCCGATTCAGACGCATTTGGCTCCCTATAACGCAGAAACGGTGCGATCGGCAATTCGTCAAGAGTTGGACAGGGGCGGTCAGGTGTTTTACGTGGTGCCGCGGATTGAGGGGATTGATGAGTTGGCCGCTCAGTTGCAGGAGATGGTTCCGTCTGCCAGAATTGCGATCGCCCACGGTCAAATGGAGGCGTCGGAACTAGAATCAATCATGCTGACTTTCAGTGCGGCAGATTTCGATATTTTGGTGTGTACGACGATTATTGAGTCGGGTTTGGATATTCCGCGAGTCAATACTATTTTAATTGAAGACGCGCAGAAGTTTGGTTTGGGTCAGCTTTACCAGTTGCGGGGACGGGTGGGACGCGCGGGGATTCAAGCTCATGCTTGGCTGTTTTATCCCAAGCAGAACCAACTTTCTGATGCTGCAAGGCAGCGGCTGCGGGCAATTCAAGAGTTTGCCCAGTTGGGTTCTGGCTATCAGTTGGCTGTCCGAGATATGGAAATTCGCGGTTCGGGTGATGTTTTGGGTACTGAACAATCTGGTCAAATGGAGGCGATCGGTTTTGATTTGTATGCTGAAATGTTAGAGGAAGCCATTCGGGAAATTAAGGGTCAGGAAATTCCGAAAGTTGAGGACGCGCAAATTGACCTAACTTTGACGGCGTTTATTCCTGCCGATTACATCGCAGATTTGGATCAAAAGATGAGCGCTTACCGGTCGGTGGCTTCTGCTAATACTCCTGAAGAATTACAGCAGATTCAGGCTGATTGGTGCGATCGCTATGGGCCAATTCCTCTGCCAGCCCAGCAACTTATCCGTGTGGTCGAACTCAAACAAATTGCTAAAAAAATCGGTTTTTCTCGTATCAAACCGGAGAATAAGCAGAACATAGTTTTGGAAACGGCGATGGAAGAGCCTGCTTGGAATTTGCTCAAGGCTAATTTGCCGGAACATTTGCGCTCTCGTTTTGTCTACAGCAAGGGGAAGGTTACTATTCGAGGTATGGCGGTTTTAACGGCCCAAAAGCAATTGGATAATTTGATTGATTGGTTGGGTAAAATGCAGGGCGCTTTGCCGGAAGCAAATGTTGGATTTTAATATATAATCCCCAAATCTAGCGCACTGCCGAAACCACAGAATAATACCGAGGGAACCGGAAAAAATATTACTGCTGTTTTCATGATTGTTTTAGCGACAGAAAGGATTAAAATCGTGAAAAGGTTAGTGAGTATTTTTTTGGCTATCGCCCTACTGCAAGGAGTGCCTATGGCGGTTCAATCTCAAGAAATAATTGACCCGATCGACCGGGTTGTGAGTGCAGGGTTGATGAATAAAGATGCCAGTGGCAATTTTAATGCTGAGGGTCTTGTCAGTCGTGCTGATTTGGCGGTGATTTTAGTAAAAACTTTTGGTTTGGAACGGCGGAAAACCGCTCAGAAACCGGATAAAGAATTGCCGGACGTACCGAAGAGTTACTGGGCTTACAGTGCGATTCAAACTGTTTTGAAAACGGGAACAATGAGTGGATATCGCGACCGAATGTTTTTCCCTAATCAAAGGGTGACTCGCGCGGAAGCTTTAGCGATTTTTGCTCAAGCTTACGGGGTTTTTCAGTTTCCTGATGCCAGCATTTCCGAAATTTTAGCTAAGTATCCCGATGCAGGTGAAATTCCTAATTGGGCTAGAAAGTCTCTAGCTACTGCACTTTATGAAGGGTTTGTTAATGTTGATCTCGCAACTAATAAGATTAATCCTTTGAAGCCGATGACTCGCTGGGATATCGCTTACGCTTTGAGTAAGTATTTGGAGCGGCAAGTAAGGCCCACTTCTTTGCCTGTCCCGGACGAGGAGCCTCCTAATCGCGGCGTGGGAAGGTAAATATAGTAAGTTTCCTTTGCATGAGAATGGGTAATTGGGCATTGGGCATTGGGCATTGGGCATTGGGCATTGGGCATTCTTCCTTCTTCCTTCTTCCTTCTTCCTTCCTTCTTCCTTCTTCCTTCTTCCTTCTTCCTTCTTCCTTCTTCTATAAAAAGTCGATCGCCCGCAATTCAAACACTATGCAAAATCCCGGAGATTTGGTGACTGTAAAAGCAGCCATCAAACCCCCAGGATTTAAGTTTTTCCTCTTAAACGAGGCTCAAATTATTGCCAATGAGTGTTGGCTCAATCAGCAGTAGCCAATTCGGTACTGGCGCCACCGCGCTTCCGCGTCAGAGTATTGAAAAGCATCTGACCAACTGCTTTAATCAAATTGCCTTCTAACTCCATGAACATCTTCATGTTCATGCCAAAAGCTGCATTAGCTTCGTCAACAATTCGTTCTGCTGTTGCTTCGTCAATCGGCAGTTCATTCATTGCCTGACGGTAGTTAGCCTTGAATTCTTTTTCATCAGGAATATCCTGGAATTCATAGAAAGCAGTGCCTTCTCCCTCGGAAAGATTCATCCCGCGCTGGGCAATTCCCTTCAGGATTTGTCCGCCGGATAAATCGCCCAAGTAGCGAGTGTAAGAGTGAGCGACTAACAGTTCCGGGGCAGTCGCCGAAATCTCGCGAATTCGCTCCACATAAGCTTTAGCTGCAGCTGACGGAGCTACTTGTTCGCGCCAATTCGCACCGTAGTAGTAAAATAAATCTTGCTCTAAGCTTTGTTTGCGATTCAACTCAGAAAAGTAAATTTTTGAAACAACCGGATGCTGCTTTTGGCGTTCCATTTCCTCTTCCATTGCCGAGTAGACAAAGTAGAGGTTTCCTACTAACTTCCGGTAAGAAGTTTTTTCTACAACGCCTTTTAAAAAACACTTGACAAAACCGACGTTTTCTGCCATTGTGTGGGACTTTTTCGTTCCCTCACGCAATTTGGTCGCTAAATTGATGCTCATGCTATACTGTCCAACCTTCTATTTTTGTGGTAGCTGATGGATGCGCCAAAAATCTAAAATTTACCTAAGTGTTTACCTTAGATCGATTTGATGAGAGATTGTATTAATTTTTATAACAAAAGTTGGCAGTAGTCAGTAGTCATCAGTCATCAGTCACTAACTAATGACTAATGACTAATGACTAATGACTCATCCTCGCCAGCAAACAACTGTCAACTGTCAACTGTCAACTAACTTAGATGTCCAAGTCGAGGAGGTTGAGTTTGGGGCCGTAGGTTTCGATGAATTCGCGGCGGGGGGCGACACGATCGCCCATTAAGATCGTAAAGATGCGATCGGCCTCAGCAGCGTCTTCAATCTCCACTCGTTTCAGCGTCCGAGTTTCTGGGTTCATCGTTGTATCCCACAACTGTGTCGGCATCATTTCACCCAAACCTTTGAACCGCTGAATGGTGTAGTTAGCATTCGCCGGAAATTCATTGCGGATGAGATTGTTCATTTCGCGATCGCTGTAACAGTAGTAATGATTGCGTCCCCGTTCCACTTTATAGAGAGGAGGACAAGCAATATAGATGTAACCTTGGTCTACAAGTGCGCGCTGATAGCGGTAGAAGAAAGTCAGCAACAGCGTGCGGATGTGAGCACCATCTACGTCAGCGTCAGTCATAATTACGATGTGGTGATACCGCAATTGACCCGGATCGAATTCTTCGCCTTTGATGCCCAAACCCAGGGCTGTAATTAACGATTGAATTTCGTTATTTTTGTAGATTTTGGCGTCGTCGGTTTTCTCAATGTTGAGAATTTTACCGCGCAAAGGCAGGATTGCTTGGAATTGGCGATCGCGCCCTTGTTTTGCCGATCCGCCTGCAGAATCCCCTTCCACCAGGTAGATCTCAGACAGGGCGGGGTCTCTGGAGCTACAGTCCGCTAATTTTCCAGGCAAAGGAGACGATTCTAAGACTGATTTTCGGCGCACTAAATCGCGGGCACGGCGGGCGGCTTCAGCGGCTTTAAATGCCTGAATTGCTTTTTCCAAAATAGCGTCAGCTACTTGGGGGCGAAACTCCAAATATTCTGTTAATACTTCGCCTACTAAGGAATCGACAATTCCCCTAACTTCTGTATTTCCTAGCTTAGTTTTAGTTTGGCCTTCAAATTCCGGGTCTGGGACTTTGACCGAAATGACTGCTGTCAAACCTTCGCGAACGTTTTCGCCGGCGAGGTTGGGCTCGTTTTCTTTGATTTTGTTGCGCTTGCGGGCGATCGAATTCATCGTCCGCGTCAAAACAGCCTTCAAACCTTCTAAGTGCGTGCCACCGTCGATCGTCCGAATGTTGTTAGCAAAACCTAGAACGTTGTCGCTAAAAGCATCAACGCACCACTGCAAAGCCACTTCTATCTGCACGTTGTTGCGTTCTCCTTGCACGTAGATCACTTCTTCGTGCAGAGGCTGCTTTTCGCGGTTCATGTAGGCGATATATTCCTTGATTCCGCCCTCATAACAGTATGTTTCGACGCGAGGTTCGCTACTTTTAAGCAGTTCCAAACGGTGGTCGCTAAACGTAATTCTCACGCCCGCATTCAAGTAACCCAATTCTCGCAAGCGCCCTGCGAGTATAGTGTAATCAAATTCAATGCCAGTGCTAAATATTTGAGTATCTGGCAAGAAAGAAACTGAAGTGCCGGTGCGAGTACCTTTGTTGGGCTTGGCAGTAAGTTCAGTAACTGGATTGCCTCTTTCGTAGCGCTGTAAATGTTCTTTTTGGTCGCGCCAAACTGTCACTTCTACCCACTCGGACAGCGCGTTAACAACAGAAATACCTACACCGTGCAATCCTCCAGAAACCTTGTAGCCACCACCGCCAAATTTACCGCCGGCGTGGAGTACAGTCATTACTGTTTCTATTCCCGATTTGCCAGTCTTGGCAACGATGCCGGTCGGAATACCCCGGCCGTCGTCTGTCACGGTAACGGAACCGTCGGCGTTGATGTCAATCTCGATGTGAGTGCAGTGGCCAGCCAGCGCCTCATCTATGGAATTGTCCACAACCTCGTAAACTAGATGGTGGAGTCCTCGCGGGCCGGTGGTACCGATGTACATCCCCGGTCGTTTACGGACTGCTTCGAGACCTTCGAGAACTTGAATCTGGTCGGCGCTGTAGCTGCTGGTCATACAAAAATAGCTCCAATAATGAGGCCTAAAGCCCCGAAAGCTTCTAAAATGGGAAAACTCCTAAAATTATAGCACAAAACCGTTAAAGGCGATGCTAGGGCTTTCTGAAGGGAAATTTATCGGGGGGACGGAGGGGAATAGTTTTGATATTGCTTCCCGACTCCCCAGGCGTAGCGCGGTGAATCAGTGTAGGAGAGACGGGAAAGCATGGAGAGGAGAGGATTTGAGAGTTTTTATAGGGAAACGTGCGACAGCTTATGCCTAAATTAATTACGATTTGTGGGGCGACGGCGACGGGGAAGTCGGGAGTGGCTTTGGCTTTGGCGGGGCGACTGCAATCCTCGATCCTGAGTGCGGACTCCCGTCAAGTGTACCGCGAATTTGACATCGGAACAGCAAAACCGACGGCAGTCGATCGCACTTCTGTACCGCATCACTTAATTGACATCTGCGATCCGACGCAAACGCTCACAGTCGCAGATTACCAGCAACAAGCTCAAAAATTAATTGCTGATGTCGATTTTCCTGTTTCTCCTCCTCTGTTGTTGGTGGGAGGGACGGGCTTATATATTAAATCGATCGTGCGCGGTTTAAAAATTCCGAGGGTAGGGCCGATGCCCGAATTGCGATCGCAACTTGCAGAACTCGGACAATCTCAATGTTACGCGATGTTGCAGCAGGTCGATCGCTCTGCGGCTGAGAAAATTCACGTCAATGACCCCGTAAGAACTTTGAGGGCATTAGAAGTATTTTATGTCACCGGTCGCTCTATTTCCGAACAACAGGGCGAAAATCCTCCCAATTATCCTATTTTACAAATTGGGTTGGATTGCGCGATCGATGTTTTGGTCGATCGGATCAAACAGCGCACCGAACAAATGCTAGAACGCGGTTGGATTGCTGAAGTTGAATATTTGTGTAAAAAATACGGCTGTGACTTGCCACTGTTGAACACGCTGGGATATCAGGAAATGAAACAATATTTGGCTGGCGACATTAAGCTTGAAGAAGCTAAAGAATTAACAATTTTGCACACGCGACAATTTGCGAAGAGACAGCGGACTTGGTTTCGTGCTTATCCGGAAATTGAATGGTTTGATGTTAGCACGCCAGATTTATTGGAGCGAGTTTGGCAGAGAGTGCAGGAGTTTATCAATTGATTTTTATCGAAATTAAAGATTTTTTCAACCGCCGATTAACGCTGATTAACGCTGATGTAATTTAAATTAATTTGCTAGTTTTTAAACTACAGTCTGATTTTTGCGTTAACTTTGAATCGGCAAAATCTCTCTAATTCTTTGCCGAAACAAACGCACAGCCGCCCGCTGTCCGACTGTTCTGCTTTGTTCGATGAAACCCGGAATTTCGGCAACGGGTAAAAATGGAAAAGCTAAACTGCGATCGCACATTTCATATTTTCCCTCCACAAGTTGATAAACTTGCAGAGATTGCCGGCGATACCTCCAAAGTTCGGGAACGCCAAGAGCAGCATATATGGAATCTTTATTAACTGAAGAATTTGTGTAATCTGACTCTATTGCTAAATCCGGCGGCGGGTCATTTGGCAAATTGATATTTCTGCCTCTAACTAAAGATTCATTTTGAATGTAGAAACAGGAATCAGGTTCGACAGCACGAGTTAAATCTTCTCGTTCAAGAGTCAGGGAACCAAGACTTCTAAGTTCAATTTCCAGCTCATCTACAATAGCTTCCACAAAGCTTTCTATCAGTCGTTTGGGTTCTTCGTGTTCTTCCAGTGGCATCCTGATTTCTAATACTCCTTCATCGTAAGCAATTCTCCAAGCTCTATCGTCCCCAACATCTGCCAGCAATGCTTTAAAAGTTGACCAACTGACACCTTTTAAAATAACTCGGTTTTCTGCTGGGGTAGTTTGCTGCTCGATGGGAGTTGATGTTGTTGTTACCATTTAACAATTCCTTGGTAGCTTCATCAATTTTTATTGTAGTCGATCTCCTGCAAAATCAAGGTAAAATTTACAAACAAAGTGCAGGTATAGGGTAGTGATAGGGCATTGCCGTGTCCTGTATTTCATTTTGCTGAACCGAAAAAAAATCTTTTTTTTTATTAACCGCAGAGAACGCAGAGGGCGCAGAGAAAGAGAAAAGAGATAAATTAATAATTTGAGAAGCAGAAAAGCCTGTTTCTCAAATTACATCTCGCGTAGTTAATTAACTGTACAAACTCGCTACATATTCGCCGTAACCGTTATAGGGCAAAGTCGGGCGAGTTTCCCACGACCAACTGTTACCGGGGCCGACTATCCGTTCGCTGGCCTGCGACCATCTGGGGTGCGGTTTGTCGGGTTCGACATTTGCTTCAAAGGCGTATTCGTTGGGGCCGATTGTATTCCAAAAAGTGGCGGGCTGTTTTTCGACAAATTCAATTTTTACGATCGACTTTGCGCCCTTAAAACCGTATTTCCAAGGAATCACTTGCCGCAGCGGCGCACCATTTTGTTTTGGTAGCCTTCGGCCATACAAGCCTGTGGCAAAAAATGCTAAATCGTTCGCCATTTCTTCAATTCGCAGACCTTCGGTATAAGGCCAAGGATAAAATTGCGACATCAAACCGGGCCCGGGGGTTATTTTGGGGTCGTAAAATGAGGTGAAGCGAACGAATTTAGCCTGCGATTGCGGTTCGACATCCGCCATCAGTAATTTCATGGGAAACCCGACCCAAGGAACTACCATCGCCCAGGCTTCTACGCAGCGAAATCGATAAACTCGTTCTTCGATAGGGAATTTCTTTTCGAGGTCGTCAATATCATAAGTTCGGGGATTTTTTACTAAACCGCCTACTTCTACTTTCCAGTTTTCTGTTGGCAAAGCTTGAGCGGCTTGCCAAATAGATTTTGTGCCACCGTATTCGTAAAAATTGTTGTATTTTGTAGCTAAGGCTTCGTCGGTAATCGCTCGATCGACTTTTGCAAAGGCGGGATTCCGGCTCAATTCCGAATATGCTTGAGTTGAGCTTTGCTCCAGAGCAGTTTTTGAGCTAGCATTGCTTTGGCAGCCGGTCAGCGGCAGCAGCGAAGCTGTCACGCCTGCGCCAATTAAGTTTGTCATGAAGCGGCGGCGGTTGAGAAAGGCTGTTTCTGGAGTAATTTGTGGGTTGAGAATTTCCCAAGGTTTGGGAACGCGAATTAATGGCATAAGTAATAGTTAAAAGTTAGTAGTTAGTTGGGCGAAAATTGCCTCAGTTTTCATTTGTTAGTCGATTGGAGATTTGTAGTTTTAGATTGACTCCAGAGGACAAAGAATCGCGGATATTTGGCAATGCCTCGCGATTGCTTTGCTGCGATCGCAATGCAAGTATTCGCAATGACAGTATAGCTTAATTCGGTAACAACTGAGATATTGCACCATTCTCAATAACAGGCTTTCCGACCTGTTCCACAAAGAATGATTTTCTTGTGGGGTAGGCATCCTGCCCGCCCGTACGATCAACCTATTAAACCTCGCTCGCAGGAAAGTCAGCAATAATTTACGTGCGATCACCCGCGTGCAATGGTGGCGAAAATCTGGGAAACAATTATGATCAAGCAAAGATTCCAATTATTTAATTTGTCCACAGGAAGCGGCACGCACCGCCCCGCTTTCCTCCCCCACAAGCAAGTATGTCGGACGGGGGTCTCCAGCGGAAAGACAAATGAGTTACTGCACCAATCCCAATTGCCAGAATCCCCAAAATCTCGATCGCGCGACAGTCTGCAAAAGTTGCGAGTCGAATTTGCTGCTAAAAGGTCGCTACCGAGTCTTTCACACCCTCGGTCAAAGTCTCACTTGTCGCACCTTCTTAGCAGTCGATGAAGACCAGCCTTCGCAACCCCGCTGCGTCATTCAACAGTTCTGCGGCTCAGCAGCCGCAGACGGTGGCACACAGCAAAACCGGACATTTCGCGGCTCGGCGTCAGTTCTCGACGAGTTGGGGAAACATCCCCAAATACCGAAACTGCTGGCATCTTTTGAAGTCGAAGGCTGCCAGTATTTAGTGCAAGAATACATCGAAGGGCGTAATTTAGCCGATCGGCTTTCAGAAAAAGGTGTTGTTAAAGAAATTCAAATTTGGTATCTGCTGAGCGAATTGTTGCCAGTCCTGCAATGTGTTCACGAACATCAACTGATTCACGGAGATATCAAACCGTCCAATATTATTCACCGCAAAACTCCCCAAGCATCCCCAGCTTTGGCAGGGAAAGAGGATCTACATCCCCTGTCCCAAGAAAGTTCCTCTGGGCTAGTTTTAGTCGATTTCGGCGCGGCAATTCCGGCTAATAGCGGGCCGCTGAAAACAAAAACGGTGACAGGTTCTGCGGAATATGCGGCCCCGGAACAAATTAAAGGCCAAGCGATTAAGAGCAGCGACATCTACAGTTTGGGTGTCACTTGCATTCACTTGTTAACGGGAATGTCGCCCTTTGATTTGTTTGACATCAAATCCGAAAGTTGGACTTGGAGAGATTATTTGAAAGTACCAGTTTCGGCGCGACTCGGCCGCATTCTGGATAAAATGGTGCAGCGAGAACCATCAAAACGCTATCGCTCGACCGAGGCAATTCTCACAGACATGAAATACGGCCCGGCACCGGTAGACGTGATTCTCAGCAAACCCAAGTGGACTTTGGCCATGTGGGGAGGAACTGCGGTTGCCCTGCTGTCCGTAGTGCTGGGTGTTCGCTTGCCATCTCCTGCACCGCAGGCTTTCACTTCTTCTGAGCCTGTTTCTAGCATTCCCGAAATTCGGTTCAATCCGCCCCCGATGCAGGATTTCAACGGTGAGGCATCGCAGTCCCGACCCGCAGTGCGGACTCTGGCGGATCAAGACAAAAACCCGGTTTGGGCTGTAGCAGTAGCTCCCCAGGGCCGCGTAATCGTCAGCGGGAATAACGACGGCACAATTCACTTGCGGCACAAGCGTCACGGCAAGCTGCTCAAGGTTTTAACAGGACATTTGGGGCCGGTGTGGTCGGTGGCAGTCAGTCCCGACGGCAGGACGATCGCCAGCGGTGGCGTTGACGGTACGATTAAATTGTGGAATTTCTATTCGGGCAAGTTAATTCGGACGTTGGACGGACACACAGACGGCGTGTTCTCGGTGGTTTTCAGTCCCGATAGCCAGACAGTGGCCAGTGTCGGTAAGGACAAAACTTTGAAGCTGTGGGAAGTCCAAGGCGGGGCCGAGTTGGAAACTCTCAAGCAGGTTTTTGACGAGGTGCAGTCGGTGGCTTTCAGCCCCGATCGAGAAACTTTGGCGATCGGCCGCAGCGACGGTAAGATCAACCTGTGGAACTGGCAGACTGGGGAATTGAAAGAAACTCTTTGGGGTCATTCCGAGGCGGTTTGGTCTCTGGCCATCAGCCCGGACGGTCAAACTCTCGCCAGCGGCAGTTGGGACAAGACGGTGAAGCTGTGGGATATCAGCGCAAATAATCACTCCGGGCAGCCTAACGGTTCTCTGCTACGGACTTTGATCGGCCATTCCGACAAGGTTAAGTCCTTGGCTTTCAGTCCCGACGGAGACAAACTCGCCAGCGCGGATTTGAGCGGGACTATCAAGCTGTGGCGCATGAGTTCCGGCGAAATCGCGGGCACGCTGAAGGGTCATTCTACCTGGGTGGATTTGGCTTTTAATCCTCAAGACAAAACTCTGATCAGTGGCAGTTTTGACGACACGATTAAGGTGTGGCGACTGTCTCCTTAATTTTTTCGATCGCCCGTTCAATTAATTTTTGAACAGCTAGGGCGATCGAACATTTAGCTAATTTATCTAAACACTTCCGACAGTTTCCAGGCTGACGCATGGGTGTTACAAACCCGGTTTCTAAGCTGTTGGTAATCAAAAACTGTCCGAACTGTTGCAGGACTTACGCACAGCCTCAATATATAGTGTTTTGTAGGGGCAAACCCTCCGTGGTTTCCCCCATACCTGGAATGATTGCGTAAGTCCTATGTTGGTACAAAAACAAATTTAAAATATCAAATAGTCACAATATCCCTAGAAATCGCGGTTGCTAACTAACACTTGTGGTAAAGTAGTTTCGGCTGTTAAAGTAAAATCTATGACCGCAAATTCCGAGTTAGCAGAGCAGTATTTGTCAGCGGGCGATAGCCTTCAGAAATCAGGAAAGCTTGAGGAGGCGATCGCTGAATATCAAAAATTACTAGCCATTCAAACGGAGAGTGCGATCGCACTCAACAAGATAGCAGAAATTTATTATACGCAACAAAAATATGTAGAGGCGATCGCCTCCTGTTACCAAGCACTTCGCCAGCAACCCAATTTCGCCGCCGCCTACAAAACCCTAGGTAATATCCTGCAAGCCCAAGGCAAAATAGACGCGGCAATTCGCGCCTACTCCAAGGCGATCGAATTTGATCCTAATTTTGTCGAAGCCTATGTTAACTTGGGCAGTATGTTTTACAAACAAGGCCAGCTCGATGAGGCCATAAGTTACTACCAAAAATCTATCGTTCTTCAACCAGATTTAGCAGTCGCTTATTGGAATTTAGGCAAAAGTTTGGAAGAACAAGGGCGAATCAATGAAGGTTTATTTTATCAAAAAAAAGCTCTAAATTTACAGCCGGAGTTAGAAGCGAGAAGCAATTCAGTAAAAAGTAACACTTACTGAAGAGGAATGTTATAGTCAAAATAATTCAATCATTAACGATGCAAGCTGGATCAACATGGAAATTAGCCAGAATCCGCTCGAGTTCCTAACGGCTAAAGTACAAGAAACTGTTGCCGATACCCAAAACTTAGCCAACCAAATCGCTGCTAAAGTTGAGGAAAATGCAACTGTATTAACGGCGTGGGTACAATCAGCGCCAAGTTCAATGGTTAGTGCCGGGGCGATCGCCACTCAAGAAGCTTTTAAAATAGCACATAACATCCGTTTTGAGAACCTGCCAACCACTCTGCAATTCAAATTTGCTAGGGCTGGTATGCGTGACGGCATCCGAAATGTGCAAGAAGCAGCAAAAGTATTTGAATCCATACCCGCCCAAATTCGTGCCCAAGGGCCAGAAGCAATTCGCAACTTCTGTCAAGATAAAGATTGGAGCCACATCCAAGCGCACGTCAATGGAGGCGGAAGCGAAGCTACTAACGGGATTTTTGAATATTTTTGGGTGAATCGTGCTCGCGGTGGTGTAGACATGACTGCCGCAGAATTAGCAGTCGCTAAGCAAGTTTTAGCGGATGCAGCGTTTAAAGCAGCAGTTGCCGAAATCGTGGGGGCTGCAATGAAAGGGGCGATCGCCGCAGCAGTAATTGAGTTAATATTTTCTATCTTAGAAAACTCGCTATTGTGCGTTGAAGGCCAAATTACCCAGTCAGAGTTAGTCGAACAAGTCGCCAGCGCCACCGCCAAAGCTGGCATTGCTGGCGGTGTTATTACTGGTATTCTGTTAACGCTGTGCATGATATTTCCCCCGATTGCCGCGCTTTTAGGTGCCGCAGCGATGCCCTTGGCGGTTGCAGGTATTGGTTTTATGGGAATTCGCGCCTGGGAAATATTTTGTCACGGCGATCGACTATTTGGTATTACTGAACAAACACAAAAATTTCTGGCGATGACTGAAGCGATAATTTAAACAGTTGACAATTGACAGTTGACTGTTGACTGTTATGATACCCGCATCAAACAGTTTATGAAACGCGGATTTAAGACTCTATTCATTAGGTTATTTATGTCCGCACTTTTGGGTGACGGTTGCTTGTAGCAACATTTTCTGATGATTGGGAAATATAAATAGTATGGATTCAGTAGAAAAAACTCAAGATCAGCAGCATCCGCAATACAAGCGCGATCGAGCCAGTGTCGATACTTTATTAGGAGGAGAAGCAACCGACTACAATTTATCGGAATTAGCAAGATTAATAATTCGCTACCGAGGCTTTCCCGGCGCCCGAGATATTCAATCAGACTTAAAAAAAGTCCTGCAACAATGGAATTATACCGAAGAAAGTCTTTACGAACAAACCCGTAAAATTCACACGAAAGGTGAAGTTTACAGGAAACAAAAAAGCGATCAAGAAGATTGGCTTTAATCTCAAATCTACCTTAAATACCTCCTTTATCTCTTACGTGAGAAAGGCTATATTACGAAAGCTTAGAAGTGAAATAGCGATCGAAATTAATGAGTAATTTTAGGCCTCGGAGCCGGTGCACCTCGCAGCATTCCTTCTGTACTGAGGTCTTCATCAATTTCTTCCCAGTGAATGCCATAGCCTCCTCCACATACTTCCCATTTTTCCCTTTGATCGGGCGTTGCATGAAACAATCTTGGATACCAAATTAAAGGGACGGTAATGATTCGTCCATCCATCAAATCAACACTAATGGTTTCTTCTGTAAAATGAATGTGCTTAACTCTCTCGTCCGCTCGAATCGCCAAAATACCCATACCAAGCCTCCAATAGCGTTTGTTTATTTTCTTGTACTACCGACTGTATTTTACGAAGTTCTTTAGCACTAAAACCAAGGTTGTTTCCTAAACTGACTGGCTCCAACCAAAATTTAACCGATGATTTGTCTCTGTCAATATGAACATGAGGTGGTTCATTTGGTTCATGGCTGTAAAAGTAAAGTCGGTAAGGGCCTATTCGTAAAATAGTGGGCATAATTCCAGGTTATACAATATTTCAATGCGAATATCTGTATTTGGTCTTCTTTTATTCTTCTTCCATGACACTGGTGGTGTAAAATCAACTGGTTCCTAGGAAGAGCCTGGGAACCAGTTGCAGTCAACAGTCAACAGTCAACTGTTAACTATCTTCAAACCATCTCTGGCGAAACTTGCATAGCCGGCTGCGGCTGGAACTGGAACAGCGAATAAACCACATTGCGGCGGATATCGGTCATCATGTCCAAAAACAGCTCGTAACCTTCAGTTTTGTACTCGATCAGCGGGTCTTTTTGCCCGTAACCGCGCAGCCCTACAGACTCGCGCAAAGCATCCATTTGTTGCAAGTGTTCCCGCCACAAAGTATCAATTTGCTGCAAAATAAAGAACCGTTCCGCATCTCGCATCAATTCAGCTCGGATTGCATTAACTTCCGCTTCTTTAATGTCGTAAGCATTGCGGACTTGTTCGTGCAAGAAAGTTTTAATTTCCTCAACGGACAAATCTTCTAGCTGATCCGGTGTCATGTCAGCGAGTAGATAAACAAATTCCTTCACCTTGCTCACAAGTTTGTCGAGTTCCCATTCTTCCGAAGGTAAATCGGGATTGATGTATGCTCCTACGATGTCGTCCATCGTCTGTTCGGCATACTTAATTACCTGTTCTTTGGAGTCCAAACCTTCTAATACTCGGCGACGTTCCGCATAGATTGCTCGACGCTGATTGTTCATCACTTCGTCATATTCAAATACCTGCTTGCGGATATCGTAATAGTAGGTTTCGACTTTTTTCTGAGCGCCTTCGAGGGAACGAGTCAGCATTCCAGATTCGATCGGCATATCTTCCTCAACACCGAAAGCCTTCATCAAACCGGCCACCCGTTCGCCACCGAAAATCCTAAGCAAATTGTCTTCCAAACTCAAGAAAAACCGCGTAGAACCAGGGTCTCCTTGGCGTCCCGCCCGGCCGCGCAATTGATTGTCGATCCGGCGCGATTCGTGGCGTTCGGTACCGATGACGTGCAAGCCTCCCAACTGCACGACTTCATCGTGTTCGGTGCTGGTAAAAGCATCGTATTCCCTGCGAGTTAAATTGTAAGCTTCCCGCAATTTTTGAATTACCGGGTCTTTTGTCGGCGCTTTTTCCGAAGCTATAGCCACGATATCATCGGCTTGCAATTCCGAGAGCGATCGCTCCCCGTACTCCTTCACCGCCAATTCCACCGCCGCCTTGAGCATTTGCTCGGCATCTTTCGATAGCTGCGTCGGGAAAATCTGTGCCGAAGCTTTCCAAGACTTAACCTTTTTGGCCGTTTGACCAAAACCTTGAGCTGGGGGGCGGCCGCCAATACCGGGCACTTGCACTAGCGAAAACCCGTCCTCATCATCGGGCCGCACAATCCGGGGCATAAGATACTCGCGCAACTTCAGGCGGCCCATGTACTCAGAATTACCGCCCAAAATGATGTCTGTACCGCGCCCGGCCATGTTCGTGGCGATCGTCACAGCGCCTTTGCGTCCGGCTTGAGCGATAATTTCCGACTCCCGCTCCACATTTTCCGGTTTAGCATTAAGCAAATTGTGAGGAATTTTCCGTTCCAGCAGCAGCCGCGACAGCAACTCCGACTTTTCCACGCTCGTAGTGCCCACCAGCACCGGCCGACCGATTTCGTGCATTTCCGCGCAGTCTTGGGCGATCGCATTCCACTTACCAGCCTCCGCCTTGTAAACCATATCCGAAAGGTCAGTACGGCTGGTAATCCGGTTAGTGGGAATCAGCGTTACTTCCAGATTGTAAATCTTCTCAAACTCCGTCTCTTCAGTCTTCGCCGTCCCAGTCATCCCCGACAGCTTCGGATAAAGCAAAAAGAAATTCTGATAGGTAATCGTCGCCAGCGTCTGAGTTTCCGGCTGAATTTCCGCCCGTTCCTTCGCTTCGATCGCCTGGTGCAAACCGTCACTCCAGCGCCGTCCCGGCATCACCCGACCGGTAAACTCATCCACAATCACCACCTCGCGATCGGGAGTGACGATGTAGTTAATATCCTTAATAAACAATTCCTTCGCCTTAATCGCATTAAAAATGTAATGCGCCCAAGGGTCAGCCGGGTCGTACAAATCCGTAACACCCAACAACCGCTCAGCTTCACCAAACCCTTCATCGGTCAATAGCACATTCCGAGCCTTTTCGTCAACCTCGTAATGTTCTTCATTTTCCTTTCTCAGAGCAGCAGCTACCTCAGCCGCCCGTATATACTTCTCACTGGGGCGTTCCACCTGGCCGGAAATAATTAAAGGCGTCCGTGCTTCATCAATCAGCACCGAGTCAACCTCGTCAATCACGCAGAAATTAAAAGGACGCTGCACTACATCTTCCATGACAGTAGCCATGTTGTCGCGCAAATAATCAAAGCCGACTTCGCTGTTAGTGGCGTAGGTAATATCGCAGCTATAATTTTTCTTGCGTTCCACCTGATCCATGCCCTGCTGAATCAGTCCCACAGTCAATCCCAGGAAGCGGTGCACCTGTCCCATCCATTCCGCGTCCCGTCTTGCGAGATAATCGTTGACGGTGATGATGTGTACGCCTTTGCCGTTGAGGGCGTTAAGGTAAGCTGGCAGCGTCGCCACAAGAGTTTTACCTTCACCGGTTTTCATTTCGGCAATTTGGCCTTTGTGCAGGATGATGCCGCCGAGGAGTTGGACATCAAAGTGGCGCAGTCCCAAAACCCGCTGTCCCGCTTCCCGCACCACTGCAAAAGCTTCCGGCAAGATTTCGTCTAAGATCTCTTTTTCTTCGTTGAGAGATTTAGCTTTTGCCAGACGTTCTTGAAACTCGGCCGTTTTCCCTCGGAGGTCGTCGTCTGAGAGTACGCGGAAGTCTTCTTCCAAGATATTGATATCAGCTACCCAAGGCTGAAATTTTCTAAGTTTGCGCGCGTTGGGATCGCCTAGCAGATTTTTAAACATGGCAGGAGAGGCAGATTTTTAATAATTTAGCTATTAGCTTTCAGGGTTACGGGCTGTAGTGTTAGCCACAACATATACCCTCCCCGATTGTAGCAACCATTGACCCTCCTGGGCCGTCGCTGGGGGCGATCGACCGATTTTGGATTTTCGATTTTAGATTTTAGATTGAATAATAGATCGATTTTAGATTTTAGATTTTGGATTTTAGATTGAATAATTGAGTTCTGTTCCCGGTTGTTAAGGGGATGGAGGGCCCTAATCGTCAAACAGCAGACTGACCGCATTTTTGGTGAAATTTCCGGAACGGCGATCGGGTTTTAATCGAAAAAGCGATCTCGCTTGCAATTTAGCTACCCTAGAACAAGGAAACTATACTTAAATGTTGCACCAGTCTAATAATCTCACGTTCCATCTGCCTTACTTGACAACAAAGGTTGTAGCTCCAAGTTGATTTCTAGCTTCTCTGACTGGGGTGAAACTTCCTAATTGGTGCATTGTCTTACTTAGAGACACCCAGCACATTTATGACTTTTCCATTCAAAGCACGTTTGAAGGGCCAGAAGAATTCACCAACAATGGTGCGGCCGTTAATTAACCAGCATTGGTTGGTGCGGATCGTTCTGCGCTCCATTTCCTACTTCCGCAAAGACTTATGGCTGATCATCATACTCTTGCTTTTGATCGGAGCATCAGTGCTTTTCAACCTTCTCAACGCCTGGCCGATCGCGATTCTAGTCGATACGGTTTTGTCGCCAACTCCGAAATCCGACTGGATTCATACACTGTTTCTTGCTCCGTTCGGTGAAAGCACGCTGAACCGGATTTTCGGAATGGCGTTCGTCGCGATGATCATCAGAATCCTGAGCGATACCGTCTTCATGCTTCGCAGGATGTTGAACTACCGCATCCAGTACAACGGAACCTTGCGCGTTCGTACCGAACTCTACGACAAACTACAAGCGCTGAGTCTCGGTTGGCATGGCGGACGATCGCAAGGTGACGCAATCTATCGGTTGAGCTACGACAGCCTCGGACCCTGGGGGGTGATCGATACGCTCATCGGCTCCACGGCTGCATCGGTGACGCTGACGGCGATGATCTGGATCATGCTGTCGCGCCACGTCCTTCTCACCGTGTTTGCGCTTTCGTTCACTCCGCTTTTAATACTGGCGAATTGGTACTTCGAGGGAAGGATTAGGAGTCGAGCCCTGGAGTCGAAGCAGACCGATGCGGTGATGACCTCAACCATGCAGCAAGCTATAGAGTTAATCGGGCTAATCCAGTCTTTCGGTCGAGAAGCAACGGAGTCGCGGCGCTTCGGGCAGGCGGTCGAACGCAGCGTCAAGGCGTCCATGCGACTCAATTGGCAAGAAAACCTCTATCCGTTAGCGGTTCAGGTAGTCTTCGCCCTGGGAAGCGGAGTAATCTTAGGCTACGGCGGATACTTAGTCTATCGCGACCAGTTCTTGCGTCCGGTGCAGGGCGGCGTGACCATTGGCGATCTACTCGTATTCATGGCATACCTGGGGCAGTTCTGGGACCCGATAGGTTGGGTGTTGGGCTTCACCACTAAGATCCAGACGTTTGTTGCTTCATGCGATCGCGTCTTTACGGTCATTGACGAGCCACCTGCTATAAAGGATGAGCCTGATGCGAGATCGCTTCCTGTTCATCCCTGCACATTAACACTTGCGGATGTGAGCTTCGAGTACAACTCTGGGCAACCCGTTTTGCGAAACATCAATGCTAGTATCGAGCCGGGTCAAATGGTGGCGTTTTTAGGCCCTAGCGGGACAGGAAAGAGTACGCTGCTCAATCTTTTGCCCCGCTTCTACGACCCGACATCGGGCAGCGTCCTCCTCGACGGTGTTGACCTTCGCACCCTCAAGATTGCCGATGTCCGCAAACACATGGCGCTCGTCTCCCAAGGTAGCCCGCTTTTCCCCGGAACGATCGCCGAGAATATCGCCTACGGTCGCGCGGATGCAAGACTCTCCGATATTCGGGAGGCGGCGGTCGAAGCTGGAGCAGTTGAGTTCATCGAAACCTTGCCGGAACAGTATGATACTTTAATCGCTGAGGGCGGTCAAAACCTATCGGGCGGACAGCGACAGCGCCTAGCTATTGCGCGAGCACTCATCACTAACGCTCCCATACTCATCCTCGATGAACCCACGAATGCCCTGGACTTGAAGCACGAGCAGTGGGTCTTAGAGACTCTGCAACGTCTACGCCGCAAAAGAACGATCGTCTTGGTTACGCACCGACTCGAAACTGTTGTAGACTGCGATCGGATTTTTGTGATGCAAGACGGCGAGATTGTTGAATCTGGCAGTCACTCCCAACTCCTTAACCAACAGGGACTCTACTACCGAATGTTGGGCTACGACCCAGTAAAATCAACAGGAGTTACGCCCAAACCCTCCATAGAGTAGGGACACGACATGACTCTTTTCAAACAATTTTAGATTTTAGATTTTAGATTTTAGATTGAATAATTGACCTCTGTTCCCGGTTGTTAAAGGGATGGAGGGTTCTAATAGTCAAACAGCAGACTGGGCGATCGCATTTTTGGGGAAAGTTCGGGAAGTGCGATCGGGTTTTACTGGCGCAAAAGCTAAATACTTCTAAAAAGGCACTGGCGATCTATTTCCCTCACCCGCCACCAAATCCCACAACACATCAATACCTGAGCCGACATATTTTGCATCCTGATGCTGCTCAACCCATTGCACAACAGCAGGCAAAACCTCACTAGATTTCAGGCCCAACTTACCCAAGGCTTCTACTGCTTCACGGCGCACCCACTCAGACACATCTTCGAGACGTAGCAGCAAGGCACTGATGACGGCTTCTGAATCATTTCCCAACTTACCCAAGGCTTGTGATGCCCAGCCACGAACATCCTCGTTCCTGTCTTCGAGACGTAACAGCAAGGCGCTGATGATGGCTTCTGAAGCATTTCCCAACTTGCCCAAGGCTTCTGCTGCCTGGGCACGGACCTTATAGTCCCCATCTTCGAGACGTAGCAGCAAGGCACTGGTGACGGCTTCTGAAGCATTTCCCAAGTTACCCAAGGCTTCTGCTGCCTCGGCACGAACATCCTCGTTCCTATCTTCGAGACGTAGCAGCAAGGCGCTGATGATGGCTTCTGAAGCATTTCCCAACTTGCCCAAGGCTTCTGCTGCCTGGGCACGGACCTTAT